>JAAZFC010000146.1 GCA_012511955.1 Fibrobacter sp.
AAATAATGTTGTTGACACAGATGTTATAGAAGATTATTCTGAATTACCGAAAGAGATTTCCATATATGAAATTTCCGGACCTCTGTTTTTTGCATCCGCAAGACGATATTCTGAAGTTATTGAAGAAATTGGTATTAAAAGCAAAATCTTAATTATAAGAATGAGACATGTCTCCTTTATTGACGAAACCGGTTTTCATAATCTAAAAAGTACACTTAAAATTTTAAATAAAAAAAGGGTAAAAGTTATATTATCAGGTTTAAGTGAAGATATTAGAACAGACTTGGAAAGAAGAGAAATTACAGATGTTATAGATGGAGTTAATTTATGCGAATCATTTGACAATGCTTTAATTTTAGCTAAAAAAGAATTAGCTTTAAATGAAGATGTTGAAGAATAACTTGTAAATTGAACAAATTTTAATTTTTATCAATTTATGTCCTCTAAAAAAAATTTAAAAAAAGAACTTGGTTTACTTGATGTTTTTTCAATCAGCACCGGTGCAATGTTTAGTTCAGGTTTTTTCTTGTTGCCCGGTATTGCATCACAATATACAGGACCGTCTATTTTCTTAGCATATTTAGTTGCAGCAATATTAATAATGCCTGCAATGTTTAGTATTGCAGAAATTTCTACAGCTCTGCCTCGTTCAGGTGGTGCATACTTCTTTTTAGACCGAAGCCTTGGTCCAATGATGGGAACTATAGGTGGATTAGGGACATATTTTGCAGTAATTTTTAAAACTGCTTTTGCAATAATAGGAATTGGAGCTTATGCTGTAATTTTTTGGGATGTTTCAATAAAAGTAGTCTCAATTGCAGCTACTCTTTTCTTTACTGGTTTTAATTTAGTTAGTACAAAAAAAACATCTGGTATTCAAAACTTCTTTGTTATAGCATTAGTAATAATTCTTGGTACATTTATTATTGACGGACTTTACACAATATTTTTTTCTGACGCTACACTTGCAAAAACAACATTAAAAACAAACTTCTCGCCCCTGTTTACAGATGGTTTTCGCGGAATAATTGTTACCGCAGGTTTTGTTTTTGTTTCATATCTTGGATTAACACAAATTACAAGCGTTGCTGAAGAAATTAAAAACCCCGAACGAAATATTCCACTTGGAATGCTTTTATCGTTATTAGTCACAGGTGCTATCTATGTTCTTGGAGTTTTTATAATGGTTTCTGTTATCGATCCCGGTAAATTAAGTACAGACATGGCACCCGCTGCAACTGCAGCCTCAAAACTTTTTAGATGGCTACCTGATAAAGCTGGCGAATATCTAATGATTGGTGCAGCTATGGCAGCATTTGCTTCAACAGGAAATGCAGGATTAATGTCATCATCGCGATTTCCTTTAGCAATGGGAAGAGACAAATTATTTCCCCCTATTTTTTCTAAAGTTGGGAAAAAAGGAACACCGGTACCAGCAATTTTATTAACATCATCGTTGATTATATTCTTTATTTTAATTCTATCAGAAGAAGGAATTGTAAGACTTGCGAGTACATTTCAACTTATAATTTTTATGTTTATAAACTTCTCAGTTATAGTTTTTAGAAAAAGCAATATAGATTCTTATGATCCCGGATATAAGTCACCTTTTTATC
>JAAZFC010000118.1 GCA_012511955.1 Fibrobacter sp.
CAATGAAACTCCGCTTATAACAGGTGGTTTAAGAATTGGGAATTGGGAAGTTTGCGATCAAGCAAAAAACTTATGGTGCGCTAAAGGCGTTAATATGAGATTTCGCCAATTATATGTCAATGGTAAAAAAGCTATTCGTTCTCGACATCCTAATTTAGAAGCTAATGGGGGGCATAATTTTTTCAGACTAACTAAAGTAGATACTTTGGGTAAAGCTTTTAATGTTTCTACATCGCATGTTTCAAATTGGGACAGATTAGATAAAGTTGAAATGCATGTGATGATAGCATGGGCAGATGCAGTATTGCGTTTGCAAAAAATCACCGATTTTGGAGGATACAGTAAAATTGATATTCAAGATCCAGAAAAAACCATGTTGTTTAATAGACCTTATCCTATGTTAGGGTCAACTTTTGGAGATGCAAACAAAGAACAGTGCTACTACTTTGAAAACGCATTAGAATTTGTTGACACCGAAGGTGAGTGGTATTTAAATGAATCTAACAATATATTGTATTACAAACCTCGTAGAAATGAAAATATGTCAACCGCAGTGGTGGTGGTACCAAGGCTAGAAACATTGGTAGAAGTTGTTGGAGAAAGCACCAAGAATAAGGTGCAAAATTTGGTGTTTAAAGGATTAACTTTTGCACATACGAACTATTTGCGACCAAGTGAACAAGGGTTTTTAAATTTACAAGCGGGACAATTTAATGTGGCAGCTCCTGGGGGAAACAACTATATGTTATGGCATCCCCATGCGGGTTTTAAAATGGTTAATGCCCAAAATGTGCTCCTCGAAGAAAATGTGTTTTCGCAGATGGCTGCAACAGCATTAGACTTGGGATCAGGAACAAATGACAATCGAATAGAAGGCAATGTCTTTATTGATATTGGTGGCACGGGAATTTCTGTGGGTAAATTTGCACAAGATTCACTAACAGAAGTTCATATTCCTTATAACCCAGAAGATAAAGATGAGATTAGCACAAGGGACACTATAAAAAATAATGTGGTGAAAAGAGTAACACAAGAAATTAAAGGAGCTATTGGTATAGCAGGCGGCTATCCTCGTCATGTTGTAATAGAGCATAACGAAGTGGCTTATACAAATTATTCGGGGATTTCTGTAGGTTTTGGCTGGACTAAAGAAAAAACTGCTATGACAAATAATAAAATTAATTGGAATGAGATTCACCATGTCGCACAGTTATTAGCGGATGCTGGACCTATATATACCTTATCAAATCAGGGAGTAAACTCTGAAATTAAAAATAATTATATACATGATATTGCTGCTTCTAAATGGGCAGATTATTGGGTATGTCCCATATATTTAGACGAAGGGTCAAGTGGCTTTGATGTTAGCGACAATGTTTTTGTAAATGCACCTAGTGGGGTGGCTTGTAATTGGTGTGGAGATTATACAGAAAGTAATAATAATGGTCGCGACCCAAATACAATTCAAAATGCTGGAATTCAAGAAAAATATCGACATATAAAAGATATTGATGATATTCCAATTCCAGATCTACCTGTGGAATTATTGAGTTCACCATTTGCAGAAAGGCTTGCGATACCAGGTGTTATTGAAGCTGAGAATTTTGATAGTGGAGGGAAATATATAGCCTATTATGACGAAGATGACGAAAATCAAGGTGGAGAGTATAGAAACACAGGGGTAGATATTGTGGCTATTAGTGCTGATAATTTTGCTGTGGGCTACACTCAGGCTGGGGAATGGTTAAAGTATTCTGTAACTATTAAAAATAGTGGTACTTATAAAGTTTTTGCCAATGTTTCTAGTGGTTTGGATAATTCAGGGTTTAAATTGTATTTAGATGATAAGACTATTGTTGATACGGTGATTATTGACAATACGGGAGGGTGGGATACTTATAATGAATTAGAACTTGAAACGGTAAGTTTGTCGCAAGGAGATTATACCTTGAAATTAGAAATTACTGGAAGTTTTATAAACATTGATAAAATCCGCTTTGAAAACATTCAAAGCACAAAAGTTTATCCTTTAAAAAACAACAGTGAAAATGGCAAAAAAAGAAAATGGTTTACCCTAAAAGGGGAGTTTAGAGACTATAAATAATCATTATTTTAGGAGGCAATATGAAGGGTAAGGTTATATGTGCAGTGTTAGTTTTACTTTCGCTTTCTTTGGCGCAACAATTTAATGAGTGGAATGGAAGTCCCACGATATTTGGTATCAATGTGTTGAAGCCCCATGTGGCTACCATTCCTTTTTCAACTGTTGAAGAAGCCAAAAAGCAGAATAAAAAAAGTTCGCAGTGGTATAAATCACTTGCGGGTAATTGGAAGTTCAAATTGGTTGATAAACCTTCGCAAGTTCATAAAATTTTTTTTGAAGATAATTTTATCGCCAATGATTTTGATGAAATAATTGTGCCTAGTTCATGGCAATTGCAGGGTTTTGACAGACCTATATATACTAATGTGATTTACCCCTGGGCAGGGACGGATTTTATAGATCCACCAGCAGCACCGACAAACTTTAATCCTGTTGGGCATTATCGTCGTGATTTTGAATTACCTTCAAATTGGGATAACAAAAGAATAAGATTGCATTTTGAGGGGGTTGAGTCAGCGTATTATGTTTGGGTGAATGGTAAATTTGTGGGTTACAGTGAAAACTCTTTTACTGGTCATGAATTTGAAATCACTGATAAGGTCAGAGCGGGTAAAAATAATATAGCCGTTCAAGTTTATAGGTGGTGTGATGGAAGCTGGATGGAAGACCAAGATTTTATAAGGTTATCAGGTATATATAGAGATGTTTATATTTATGCAACTCCAAAAGTACATATACAAGATTTTAAAATAGATGCTTTGTTAACCTCTAATTATTTAGATGGAGATCTCAATGTCTCAGTTTGGATAGATAACCATTTAAATGTTAGCTCTGAAGGGAATACAATTGAAATTCAGTTGTATGACTCAACAGGATTGAATATATTTCAGAGTGAAGTTAAAAGCATTCCTACCATTGGAGAAAATGGCAAAGAACAAAAAGTTCAGTTTAGAAATGTTATTTCCAAACCAAATATTTGGTCAGCAGAAAAGCCTTATCTTTATACGGCAGTGTTGATTTTAAAAAATCAAAGTAAAGAAATCACTCAAATAGAAAGTGTAAAAATTGGTTTTAGAAAAGTTGAATTAAAAAAAGATAGAAATGGGATAACTCGCTTTTACATTAATAATAAAGCAGTAAAATTAAGGGGAGTTAATAGACATGAAATAGATCCAGATTTAGGTCGAGTTATGACACAAGATCGAATGGAAGAAGATGTGATATTAATGAAGAAGTTTAATATAAATGCTTTGCGAATGTCCCATTACCCTAATGACCCCCGCATGTATGAAATTTGCGATAGGTATGGGATATATGTAATTGATGAAGCAAATCTAGAATCTCATGGGGCGCTTGATAAATTGCCTAAGAGCAGTGATGAGTGGCGTCCAGCTTCGTTGGAGCGCGTTTCATCTATGTTGCAAAGAGACAAAAACCATCCATCTATTGTTTTGTGGTCATTAGGTAATGAAGCGGGAAATGGCAATGTCTTTACCTCAATGAGGGATTATATACACGCTGAGGATAGTACGCGACCAGTTCATTATGAAGGAGATTGGTCAAATGCTGATGTAAATAGCTGGATGTATTATGGACCCGATGCAGTTAGATTTTACAACGACAACAATAAACCTATCATGCTTTGTGAGTTTGAACATGCCATGGGTAATAGTGTTGGAGAGTTGAAAGAGTATGTAGATGCATTTTACTCAAATCCTAGGTCTTTTGGCGGATTTATATGGGATTTTATTGATCAAGGGCTAAGAAGGGGAAATACTCAATATTTTAATTTTGGAGGTCTATGGGGAGATAGACCTAATGATGGTAATTTTTGCGCTAATGGTTTAATTTTTCCTGATAGAAAATTACAACCAGAAATTTGGGAAGTGAAACACCAATATCGCAATATTATTGTGAAGGCTTTAGATTTACCATAGGGAAGGTTTTCTATTGAGAACCGTTTTAATTTCACCAACTTATCTGAAATTGTTAATTTGGTCTGGACGGTTAAGGCAGATGGCATTGCTGTTGCGCAAGGAACTCTGAATAATCTAAGCATTGATGTGGGGCCAGAGTCTCTTGAAGAAATAACTATTCCTTATAAAATGGAAACGATTAAAGAGGGGTTAAGTTATACACTTGATTTAGAATTTAACACTATTAGGGATTTTGCTTGGGCAAAAAAAGGGTTTAATATAGCTAAAGAGCAATTTGATTTAGGTGCACAAGTGTCTAAGCCAAAACAAATAGATGTGAGCTCTTTGCCTACATTAACAGATGAAAAAGTTGGAGATAAATTAATAATCAATGGCGCTGAATTTAGTTTGACATTAGATTTAGGATTAGCAAAAATAACAGATTTGTCTTTGGGTAATCTCAATATTATAAAAGATGGACCTGTGCCGAATTTTTGGCGAGCCCCCACAGATAATGATCGCGGTAATGGAATGGAAAAAAGGTGTGCGCCATGGAAAGAAGCAAATAAAGAAATTAAGGTAGATAATTCATCGGTAAAAAAGATTTCCAATAACGAAATACAGGTGGAATTTGACCTTTCTTTTCCCCGGGCTGGAACTTCGAAAATGAAATTGGTTTATACAATTTATGGAAGTGCAGATATAGTAGTTGAGTACGACTTTTTTCCTGATAAAGCTTTGTCTGAAATCCCAAATATTGGTACTATGCTAACTTTAGCAGGGGGATTTGAAAAGGTTAGCTGGTATGGAAGGGGACCTCATGAAAACTATGTAGGTAGAAATCAAGGAAGCTTTATGGGAGCTTATACATCTTATGTGGATTCTATGACTATACCGTATATGAAAATAGGCGAAACAGGTCAACGCACAGATGTAAAGTGGTTAATGCTGTCAAATGCCAAAAATGCAGGTCTTCTCGTAGTGGGTTCACCACTTATGGAGTTTAATGCTCAACATTATACACCTTTACAATTAACAGAAACAGAGTATCCATGGGATTTAAAAAGAAATGAAGATATTACTTTGCGTATTGATTTAATGCAGATGGGATTGGGGGGAATAAATAGCTGGGGAGCAAAACCCTTAGACCCATATATGAATTTCCCAGATAAATCTTATAGCCATAAATTCCGTTTATATCCATTTGCTAAAGCGTTAAAAGATCCTGTAGCAGTTGCCATTTTAGGGTTTAAAAATTTAGAAACTACTAACAACAAAGTTTCTTATCCAGTAATAGAATTTATAGAACCTGTTTTGCAAGCTTTTACTCATCATATAATACCAGGAATCATTGAAGCTGAAGATTATGATTTAGGTGGAGAAGGTGTGGCTTACCATGACAAAGATATGGTAAATGTCGGAGGTGAATATCGAGATGATGGAGTTGATATAACCGAAGATAATGATGGCAATACTGTGGTGGGATGGACTGAGGAAGGGGAATGGCTTAAATATACGATAAATGTGCAAGAAGCTGCAGATTATTATGTACAGGCTAGGGTTTCATCTGGTTTAGAGAAATCGTCGTTTCAGTTATTTATTGAAGACGAAGCAGTTTCTAAAAAAATAGTTATACCTAAAGGAAGTTCTTGGGATAATTATCAAATTATTGATTTTAATACTAGTTCAATAAATGAAGGGCAACAAGTATTAACTCTAAAAATAACAGGTAGTTATGTGAACATTGACTGGCTTAAATTTTCAACAGAGTCTAGTACAACGATATTTGATATAACAAACTCACTTCCAACTACATCGCAAAAATACATTTTGTTTAATTACCAAGGTAAAAGAATTGCTGACTTAACTACGAATAATCATAGTGAGATAAAAGTTTATTTGAAACAAAATAATATAAAAAGTGGCGTATTCATTTTAAGGGATAAGACAGGAAAGAGTACTCAAGTTATAAGATATCGCCAATAATTTACCGATGCTTTGTCATTGGGGGATTAGTATTGCTGCATAGGAGAAAGAATATGGATATTTTAAAAATTATAACCTTCGTTGTGATGCTTTATTTTCCTGCATTCGCAGTTACCAATCAATTTCGAGGAGTTAATTGGGCAGATACACGGGATAATTTTGTTTCAGATGTCCTCGTGCTTTCTGGCTTATCTACAAAAGATACTTATGAATCAGCTTCAATTGTGGCCAATCGTGTGATTGGGCAATTTGTAGAATTACTCGGTACCAATAGTGTGCGACTTCCTATAAATGAACCTACAGTATC
>JAAZFC010000149.1 GCA_012511955.1 Fibrobacter sp.
GTTAGTGGTGGAAAGATCAATTGTTAGAGAGAAGCCGCGACGGACTTCAGGTCAAAATAGACAGCTCAAATTGCTGTTATTTACGGCTGTTTGTATTGTCTTGATTGCTTTGGCTGCTTATTTTTTTCTTTGGCCTAAAGAAGAAGTTTTCTATTTGGCCAATTTCACCTATGGGGAGGTTGAACTAAGGGATTTCCATAGCTGGGTTAATAGTGCTGGCAAGATGAGTCCTAAAAAACTTCTAGACATTTCTATTCCCTTTGAAGGAATAATTGAAAAATGGGTGGTAGAGCCTGGGCAACCAGTAGAAAAGGATGATATTCTTCTTTCAATAAATGGTCAGGCTCTTTATGAAAAAATAGAGGAAACAAGAGAAAAAGTTGCAGATTATGAAAAAAGACTAAAGAGATTTAAGATAGAGGAAGGCTATGAGTTATTGCAAAGAGAGCAAGAAGAAAAAGTACATAGCAATCGGATTGAAAAAGCCCAGGAGCACCTAGATTTGACTGAGGAATTGTATAAGTTGGATCTAGTAGCTTTAAATGATTTTTCTTCTGCTAAAGATTCTTTGGAGGTTGCTCTAGGAGAATATGAACGCTACAAGATGAATAGGGAATTAAGGGATATACAGCAAGAAAACAGTAAGGGTGATCTGGAAAAGATGTTTTTAAAGGCTCGTGAAGAGCTAAAAGAACTCGAAGAGTTAGCCTTACAGTTGGATATTAAAGCTCCTAGCGATGGCTATATTTTAGATCAAAAAGCAGAAGCAGGTGATGAATTCCGTAAGAATCAAACTTAAGCCAATTTCGTTACTGATGAGGGTCTAGAGTATATAGGTGAAATTGATGTAAAGGATAGTCGTCTAGTAAAGGTTGGTCAAGAGGCTATAATTAAAGAATTAGGTGATGATGTTCCTGCCCTAGTAACAAGTGTCTCTCCTATAGTTAATGAGGGGAGAAATACAGTTACTATAACCTTGTATCCCCAGGAACAAGAAGGTTTGCGTTCCAATGTTAATGCCATGGCCATGATTAAAATTGACTATGATCCACAAAGATTATCACTGCCACGTGCTCCTTATCTTGCTAGTGGTGGTAGGTTGTTTGTTTATTTACTCGATGAGGAAAATCAAAAAGCTTATCAACACGACGTCTTTTTCGGCAACAGTGAAGGAAATTACATAGTCGTTGAAAGAGGCTTGGAGCTGGGTGATAAGATTATCACTAGCTCTTATGAAGATTTTAAGGAATTCAAGGAAATTGATATAAATCCTGAAGGGGGTAGAAGGTATGATTAAGTTAGAGGGAATAGAAAAAGCTTATGGTGGAGGAAGCCATTTGGTTATGGCCTTGGATGGCGTTAACCTAGAGATTTCTAGAGAGGAATACATAGCAGTAATGGGCCCCTCAGGCTCAGGTAAATCCACTCTCTTGCATATAATTGGGGCTTTAGATCTTCCTACAGCCGGTAATTACTTCTTAGAAGACATTGGTGTTCATCTTCTTTCTGATAGAGAGCTAGCTCGTATCCGCAATGAACACTTTGGGTTCGTCTTTCAAAGCTATAACCTTTTCCCAGAATTAACAGCTCTAGAAAACGTATTGATGCCCCACATAATTGGTGGAGGAGGCTTAAAAGAGAAAAGGCAGGAAGCTAGAGAGTTACTTGAATTAGTTGACATGAGTCACCGAGCTAATCATTATCCTTCTCAATTATCAGGTGGCGAACAGCAAAGGGTTGCTATTGCTAGGGCTTTGATAAA
>JAAZFC010000142.1 GCA_012511955.1 Fibrobacter sp.
CATCCATACCTTACATCTAGTCCCGAAACACCTGTAATAAATACTATATGGGACAAAAAATAAAATCCAAGTATTATTTTATCCCATGATTTTGTATTACTTCCTTCTTCTGCTCGTGAATCCAATACTTCTGGATTAAATTTAACTAATATGCAGATATTAATTACTGCACCAGTAATAACTAATATATTATAAATCAATCATCTTAGTACATTAATCCTACCACTACATAAAAAGAACACTAATGCTGATATAAGGTATAAACTGATATTTTTAATAATAGCTTTCTTAGAATAACTAGATATCTTTTTTTGCTCCACAAAATAACCACCCATCCAATATTAAGTGTACATCTGGTGAGAGGAGAACTATGATAAGCTTACAAATCAATACCTAAGAATCGTTTCACTAAAAACCCTACTAAAAATGAAAGCGCAGCTACTGACAAACTAATGAGCGCCATTTCGCTAAAGCGCTTCTTAAAGGACAGATCCTTTGCCACTGAAATATAATAAGTAAAGACAAAGATGATTATTACCACAATCGCCAGCATCGTAATTAGTGCATGTACATATTGATCGCTGGGAAACAGTAAGTACGGTAATACCATAAAGACAACTGCAAAGATATACATAATACCCGTATACAACGCGGACTTTAAAGCATTTTGATTTTCTTCTGAACGGGCTGCTAAGTACTCTGATGAAGCCATTGATAATGTTGCAGAAATGCCGGTTATCAATCCTGACAGTGCAACTATTTTGTTATTTTGTAATGCAAAACTCAAGCCTGCCAAAGTACCGGTCAGCTCTACCAAAGCATCGTTAAGACCAAGCACCATTGAACCTACATACTGCAACCGTTCTTCATCAAGCATCGCAATTAATGCCTGCTCATGTTCTTCCTCTTCTTGAAGGATTGCTTCAGCTTCTGGCACTTCCGTCATCAATTTACTGTACTCTGATTGTGCTACCTTTTCTCCATTTTCCATTATTTTGATCGTAAAAGTATAACCAAAGATAAAACTCAATATCGTGTAAAACCAGACCTTAAACCACTGTGGTTTCAACTTATGATGAGTGTAGTTACTCCAAATCTCTGCATGTTTACCTTCTTCATCAGCAATTCGCTGTAGAGTAACCTTTTCTGATTCCTTTTTCACACGCTTGACAAGATTTAAATAGATTGCTCGTTCGGTTACCTCATTTTGCTGCAGCTTGTTAATAATCCTTAAAGTTTTCTCTGACAAAGTTTTACCTACCTCAGTCATACTAACACCTCCACTGATTGTAAATGACTCTTTTAGTTGTATGAACACTATAGCTAAATGACATTTGGCACCATCTGCTTGACAATTTCAATGCTGTATCATCAATCCTGTCTACAGACAAATAAAAGATGATTGCTTGCTCCTAAAAACTCCGGTTTTTCGCATATATAAAAATGATACTTCAACCACTGCCGATAGGCTGCATCACTTAGAGCATTCACTTTATCTTGCAGCAGTTCATTCATTCCGTCTGATGCTATTTCTTTTTCGATGGTCAATCCACAGCCATTAATCAGTTCTCTAGCTGAACTAAGTGTATCAAACACAAAGGGAAAATCATTAACTTTAAAGGTTTGCCGATTATATCTGCCGGTTTCTAAGTAATTAGAATCATAATACATGGTTTGGGTAGTAATAACCATATCATTATTAACAAAGGCAAAAAACATCCTGCCATCATTTGTACAAACTCTCTTTATCTCTGTTACGCATTCTTCCCTATCTTTTTGCTTTGCTAGATGATACAAAGGACCTAAACACAGGATAAGGTCAAACGTGCCATCTTCCATGGTTTTTAGATTTACCACAGCATTGCCTTGAATAATAGTTAAGTTCATTTCCTCAGTTTTCGATTGTTTGATTGCTGCAGCATGTTTTTTTACAAGTTCTACAGCAGTGACTTCATAACCTTTTTTGGCAAAATACAAACTGTAGCATCCCGTTCCCGCCCCTAAATCTAGAATTTTCATACCAGGCTTTAAATACTGTTCAATATACTTTACTGTTGTAATGAATTCGATATTTGCCGCCTTAGAGTCCAGCCGACTTGCTTCATCAAAAATGTCATAAATTGCAGAAATCCTCTCCTCTTCGTTTTCCATTTTATATATTTCTTCTAAATTCATTTAATGCTTCCTCCCTTCCGCACATTATTTGTGCAAATCGGTGTTTAATAATACCTGAAATTTAAATATTGTTCTTTTTTAAGCAAACACCTATATAGTATTTATTGTATAATTGTATATAAGCAGGAATTATTATACCCACCAAGTAAGTAAATAACAACAATGGATTACTGGAGGCAAATCAGATGAACTTAAATCAGCTGTTTAGCGAATGTAAAGGATGCAAAGCATGTCATCTAAGATATGACGCTGCTACCCAAGTAGTACCTTGGGAAACAGGAGATAATCCGGAAATAATGTTTGTAAGCGAAGCACCAGGAATGCAGGAGGACAAAACTGGATTGCCATATCAAGGAGCTGCCGGAAAACTATTTACCAAAATGGTAACTGCTCTCGGTTATAAAAGAGGTGAAGATCTTCATGTTACCAATATTGTAAAATGCAGGCCATCCAAAAATCGAACTCCTACTTATGACGAAAGACATGTATGTGCCAATAAATGGCTGCTCAGAGAAATATTTTCAGTAAATCCAAAGATTATAATTTGTTTAGGACTAGCTTCGGGACAATTCCTACTTGATAAACCCGACACAAAAATGAAAGAACTGCACGGTACCATTTATACTAAGACATTAATGTATCCTAATATTCCCGGTGATAAGCTTGCAGGAACCGAAAAAAGATTTCAAATTGGAGTTACTTATCATCCTTCATATATAATATATAATGGATATAGTCCTGCAGTTAAGAGATTGATTTGGAATGATGTAACCTCTATAC
>JAAZFC010000127.1 GCA_012511955.1 Fibrobacter sp.
GGAGGTTGTTTGATGAGACAACGGAGTGTCAATCAAACACAAAGACCAACCTATGGTTTTATTTCGCCCTATATTTGGGGTGATTTAAGTCTTAATTACCTGAAAGGAGCCGTTAGAGGAGCAGAATTACATGACGTAAATCTAATCTGTGTTTTAGGCCAAACCCCTAAGGATCCAGAGAATCACAACGCTTCTGCCAATATTGCCTACGAACTTGTAAATAAGCGTTTGCGAGATGGTCTAATTATTTGGGCATCTCATTTTGGGCAATTTTTAACAGACGATGAGCTAACAGAATTTTATCGAAAGTTTTCTGGAATACCGCTTGTATCCTTAAGCGAAGTGGTTAAGGATAACCCTGCTGTAGTAATGGACAACCGTGACGGAATTATCGAGTTAATTGATCATCTGGTAGAAATACATGGTTATTCTAAAATAGGTTTCATACGCGGCCCAGAATATCATAGATACTCTGAAGAAAGATTAACCGGTTATTTAGAAGGATTTAAAAAACATAATATCCCCGTAGATCCACAGTTGATTACTAAACCCAGACTAATTTCAGAAGGTAGCGGAGTAGATGCAATTCAATATTATTTTGATGAACTAAAACTTCGGATTAAGACTGATTTAGAAGCCATTATATGCGTAAGCGACAGTGTTGCTTTGGGAGCTGCAACAGAATTGAATCGTAGAGGTATGAAAATACCGCAGGATATTGCTATTGTAGGTTTTAATAATAAAAACGAGAGCCGCATGTGCCATCCTCCTTTAACTACTATTGACCCACAACTGCCCCTCTATGGCGAGCATGCCATCAATATATTGCAGGATTTACGACAAGGTAAAAAAATCTCCGGAAGACAATACATAAAGAACAAATTAGTTGTTAGAGGATCATGTGGTTGCCATACGGCAATTAATGATTCTACCGAACATAACAAGACGCATAGAACAACGCTACATTTAATTAATGAAGCTGAACGAACAAACATTATTGAAGAAATTAAAACTGTTGCAGAAAATTTTATTCGCTTATCCCAAGAAAACTGGGTTAAACAACTTATAGACAGTTTTTTTATAAATATATCTAATCCTGATTCTACCGCCTTTATTTCTTGTTTAAATGAATTACTTGAGGAACTTAGTGAAAACGAAGGAGATAGCGTAGGAAATTTCAATGTTTTGTTAACAGAAATGCGGCACCAAATATTACCCCACCTAAATACAACCGAACTTATGAATCGAGGATTTGAACTGTGGGACCAGGCTAGACTGCTGGTTACACGCACTATTGAATATTTAGATGCTGATTATAAAACAAAAATTGACCGATTATTAATTTCCCTGCATACTACCAACCAAACTCTAATGACAAGTTATAACCTGGATGAACTAAAATTGGTAATAGAGGATCTATTAAAAAGGTTAAGCATTCCCGGATGTTACATATCCTTGTATGAAAATCCTACAGAACCTCTAGAATCTGCTGAGTTGATTTTTGCTGTTATCGACAATAAACGTATAGACCTTAACAATATCGAAACAATATTTGAGCCGGCAGATCTTGTCCCTGCGGATATTCTCCCTTCTGACCGGCGTTACACCATGATTCTTCACCCTTTATATTATCAAGATATGCAGCTGGGCTTTGCTCTATTTGAAACTGGACCATTAGATAAAGCAATTTATCAGATCCTGTGCAGCGAAATAAGTAATGCACTACACAGAGTAATGATTTTTGAGGAATTAAAACACTCAGAAAAGGAACGGACTAAATTACTAGAGACTTTAAGTAACAAGAATTTAGAGTTAGAAAAAAAGATTCAGGAGAGATCAGCTGATATTCGCATGGTAAACCATCTAC
>JAAZFC010000119.1 GCA_012511955.1 Fibrobacter sp.
CCCAAAGGGAGCCCGGAGGGCACCGAACACGAGGTTCGGTGTCACTACGCAGGCATGGATGCCGGAGAAGGACCCCCAAAGGGAGCCCGGAGGGCACCGAACACGAGGTTCGGTGTCAGCCTCTCGGTCGAACAGCTAATGCGGTTCGACTGAAATCATCTACGCAAAGGCTGGAGATCTTCGGAGCGAGCAGGATGCTAGGCGAGGCGTGCGAAAAAAATCTCAGGAGGAATACTACCAGTATTTCGAGTGAATTTTATCCGTAGCATAACGAAGCATAGCGCCTGCGCAGCCCGAAAAATCAGGGGAGCTGGATGCCGGAGCTATCCCTAACCCACCCCGAAAGCGCGGCATTGAAGTGCCACCATTCGCTGGGGAGCTGGATAAAGCCACCGGCGCGCATGGCTTGGCGCAAAATGCGGCGGTTTTCCACTTGTTCGCTGGTTAATTCTCCGGCTTCTAAGAGGCTATCTTCGACGGCCCAGCGAGCGCTGGCTTTGATGCTAAAATCATCGAAATGGCTTCCCATATCGAGAAATTCACCGTCTTTATTTTTGAGGGTCAAATCTATAGCCATGCCGTAATTGTGCATACCACCGGGTTTGGGACTACTTACAAAAGGCGCTAAGGGCGTACCGCGCACTTGGGAGCGCATGATTTCTTGGGCGTAAAGCGGCCGACCTCCATCCCAAATATGAAAATGCAAATCGGGGTGGTTTTCGGACAACCATTTTAGACTTGTTTTAAACTGATTGGCAGCCATTTCGTGCAAAAACACGCGTTGAGAACCGCAGTACATATCTACTTTGGCAAAATTATCCGGCGTGGCATAAGGTACATGAATGCTGATATTGGGCCAGGAAGTTATTTCTACCCAGGAATCTAATTTTTCGATTTTTTGCACCCATTGGTGGTATAATTGACAAGCAGTTTGTGTGAAAGCGATATTAAATATTATTAAAGAAAAGAACAGAACTTTAGAAACCAAGGGTTCCCTCCACACCAAATTGTGCATATAATCCAAGACCTTTAGCCATAAATGGCACCAAATAATAACCATTTTCACTGTTGCCATCGTCATCGTAAGTTACCATGGACCGCTCTCGGGGATTGTCGCCCCCTAGCCAACGCAACCACGACACCTGTAATGGCGAAAAGATATTATTTACTTCCACATAAAAACGCACATCTAACTGGGGCTTCCAACTGCTGGCTAAATCCAAATTTAAACGCAAATCGGTGCGATACAAATCGGTAAATTCTGGGTAGGCGCTTAAAGTGCGTTGGTGATCGTGTATAAACCACTGATACAAGGGGCGATTCCAAGCCGCTTGGTGGGTTACAATCACCGAAAGTAAGGAATCTGTGCGCGGGTAAATGCGTAAATGCGTGAGCATATCCAAACGGGCATTGGCTTGCCAGGGTAAAGCCGAACCGTCGGTTAAACGATAATGCCCATAAACTGAAGAAGCGTTGGTTTGCAAAGCAAAATGATGTAAAGTTCGCCATGAAACGGTGGCAGAAACTCCACTTACCCAGGCGTTTTGGGCTTGACTTTGCTCACTGTAATGCCAAAAAGCCGGTGGTGCTGCCAAACTGGGATTAGGATAATATCTTCCAAAACCGTGAACTTGGGCCGATAGCCCTTTTTGCTCCAATTTCAATCCTAATTTAGCACTCCCCCCTTGCTCTATATGGCTGTGCAAAAAAGATTCTTCGCTTTGCTCTTGAACTTGCGCCCGCCAAGCGGTGTTCCCAAACCAAGACAGCCCCGAAAAATCGCCAAGCTTTCGCTGCACATCCACCGAAGCCAAGGGTGCCACTTTTTCTAAAGAAGTCAACAGTCCTAAACCTGCACTTATATGCCAGCCAGATTTGCGCCACTGACTTTTGCTCATCAAACTAAGATCGTGGTAATTAAATTTTCTTTCTAAAACTTTACCTGAATCTGCAAAATTGCGTTTAGTGCGTATATGACCGTAATTTAAAGCCCAAGAAAGCTCATTGGCTCCTAAAAACTGCCAAGGCAAATATGAATCAAGACCAGTGCGAAATTCATTGGTACGGCTGTGTCCCCCATCTATAAAATTACGAAAATCATCGTTACCGGCGGCTTCGGCATCGCTGCGAAAACTTGTGGTGTCGCGTAAAGTATCACCGCTCATGGTATTAATCCACCCCAAATGCCACACACTCCCCCCTGCTGTGGTGTAATCTAAGCCTAAAACCGTGTAATCCAAATGCCCCTGGACCAAAGTAGCACTATTTACGGTGCTTAATTCCGTGGAAGTGTCTTGATGAATGGCGTATTTATCTTGGGAATGTACCGCATTAAATCCCCAACTACTGCCGCTGGTATCTTGGCCTCCCAAATGCAAAAAGAAATCCCGCGAAGACAAATCAAAGGGGTTGGAACTCTGAATATGACAGTCGGTGCAAGTGGCATCGCGCTTGCGGAACTCCGTGAAGAACTTTTCTCCCATATTTTTTAACATGGCCGGATCTAACCATCTAAAACTAAAGACAAAAGCATCGCCAAAAAGCCAAGGCCCCGTGGCATAAATTTCTCGCAAAGTGGTGCCCACGGAAGCTTTGAAATTAAATTCATCTTTTAATCCAGGATCGGGAATAAACTGCACCGCCCCCGCCAAACCTTGACTATGAGGCCCCGTGGCGTAATGATCGCTGATTTCTATGCCCCGCAAAGCGTGGGGATTGAGCACCGAAAGATTCCCCGGAAAACCCACATCTAGGTGACGCATATTAGGGATGGGTAAATACCCCAGATGATAGTTTAGCTCGTAAGAGCGCGCTCCATCATAAGAAAGCTCGGAGCTAAAATCTCTTTGCCCCGACATTCCCGGCAGCTGATTTAGGTGTTCGGTGATATCGAAGCGCATTCCCGCGGCATCTTCTAGGGCTCCCATGGGGATTTCCCGCAGGGAACGATAATCTTGGCTTTGGCGTGCCCGCACTTGGGTTTGTCCCAAATCGCGCAAAGAACTGCGCAAAGCTATGACCACATCGAGCAAATCGCCATAATCCTGCAGTTCCACCCGGGTGGTGTCGTAACCAGGGCGAATAACTTGCAAAATAGAGTTTTTACTTTCTACTTCCAAAGAAAAACGGCCGCGTCCATCGGCACTCCCCAATGCTTTTCCTGAAATGTAGCGAATTTCGGCGTAAGGCACAGCGCGATCACTGCCTTCTTCTACGACAATTCCCACTACATCCACCGCCCACAGGGTGCTAAAGAAGCATAAAATCAATAAAATGCAGGCTTTTTTAAACGAACTCATAGTTATAAAATTAGAAAATGCAAAAAAAATAGGCGAGGAAATGCAGAATAACAAAACAATGCTAAATTTGAAAGGTAATTTTTAGAGGTATTTATGCTTGATATTCGTTTAATTAGAGAAAACCCCGACTTTTTTGCCACGGAAACTGCCAAAAGAAATTCTGCGGTGGATATTAACCAAGTGGTGCAATTAGATGCCCAACGGCGCCAAAAAGTGGTGGAAGTCGATGCTTTAAAAGCCCAACGCAACGAAGCTTCTAAAAAGATTGGTCAACTCAAAAAAGCGGGCGAAGATGCCGAGTCTGCGGTGCTAGAAATGCGCCAAGTGGGAGAAAAAATCGCCGAACTCGACGGGGAAATCCGCCAAATTGCCCAAGAATTGGAAGAATTGATTTTACATATTCCAAATGTAGCCCACGAATCCGTACCTGAAGGTCAAAATCCTGAGGATAATGTAGTAGAACGCACCTGGGGAGCACCGGTGGAAAGAGATTTTGAAGCCATTGATCATAAAACTTTGGGAGAAAATCTTAATATCTTCGATTTTGAAAGGGGTGCGAAAATTTCCGGCTCGGGATTTCCGGTTTATAGAGGTTTAGGCGCACGCTTAGAAAGAGCTTTAATACAGTGGTTTTTGGACTGTCATACGCAAAAATGGGGTTTTGAAGAAGTAATCCCCCCCTATTTGGTGAATCGCAAATCCATGACGGGCACCGGGCAATTACCGAAATTTGCCGAAGATATGTACGCCTGTGACAAAGATGATGATTTATTTTTGATTCCCACCGCCGAAGTTCCGGTAACGAACTTTTTTGCCGATGAAATTTTAGATGCCAAAAGCCTCCCCCAAAAACTATGCGCTTATTCTGCTTGTTTTAGGCGCGAAGCAGGCAGTTATGGTAAAGATACCCGCGGTTTATTGCGCTTACATCAGTTTAATAAGGTGGAAATGGTGTATTTTTCCCATCCCGAAAAATCCTGGGAAGATCACGAAGAATTGGTGGGTTTTGCGGAGCAACTTTTGCAAGATTTAGGCTTGCATTATCGCGTGCTTAATTTGTGCAAAGGCGATCTTGGCTTTAGCGCTGCCAAGTGCTACGATTTAGAAGTTTGGGCTCCGGTGGAGAACAATTGGCTAGAAGTCAGTTCGGTATCTAACTTTGTGGATTTCCAAGCGCGCCGAGCAAGGATAAGAACTCGCATTGATGGCAAAAACACCTTTGCGCATACTTTAAATGGTTCCGGCTTGGCCACGCCCAGGGTTATGGTGGCAATTTGCGACAACTACCAGCAAGCGGACGGTTCTTTGGTGATTCCCGAAGTTTTACGCCCCTATATGGGTGGTTTAGATGTTATCCGTCCTGACAAATAGCGAAGCAGAAAGCTTAGCTTGGGCTCGAGATTTCGGCCGCCAGTTGCAAGTGGGCGATGTGGTGGCTTTGTATGGGGATTTGGGTGCGGGCAAAACCGTGATTAGCCGAGGAATTTGCAGCGCTTGGGGCTTTGAGGGCGGCGTACACTCCCCTAGCTATGCTTTGGTCCATGAATATCCCAACGATCCTCCCCTTTATCACCTGGATTTATACCGGTTGGAACCCCCTGCGGATTTACACGAAATCGGGGTGGAGCACTATGCTTTTGCCCAGGGAATCACTCTGATTGAGTGGCCCGAACGCTTAGAAGAAAACAATGATTGGCTCACTTGGGAAGTGCGCGTGGAACATCGTGGAGAAAACCAGCGGCAAATTTATGCGCAGAAGTTAGCCAACTTAGAATAAGGTGATGCGGCAAGCTTTGTTGAAAACGGTCATCGAGTGATTTTTCTGCAAAATGAAAGTAAAATGAGTGAAAAATTGTATCGAGATGGGCAGTCAATTGGAAATAGGAGGCAAATACAAGCAAATCAAGGCCAGCTATTTTTGTCTGATTATAATCGGTATTTGCTAGAAATAGCAAATTCTCAAAAGATTGAGTAAGTTGATCTCCATAAAGTTGAATAATACTATCCTCTACCGCTCCTTTTTAACACTAAGTCATAGGATAAAAACTTCAATTTCCTCAGTAATTATTGATTATCCGTTGCACGACGCTTAGTCCTCAACGCAACGCACCGAGAATCCGCTATTCTTGCCGTTGCTGCCCGTGTTCATGATGTCGTTGAGGTAAATCAAGTACCGGCTAAAAGCGCTAGATGCACTGTACTCAGTAGCACTCCACCAGTAGCCGTAACTCGACTCATTGTAGAAGTCACCAGACGTAAAGTGACCGCCAGGCAACAGTCCAAATCCGTACTGATCTTTACCATTCTCACCACAATTCCAATCAAACCAACCATTATCTGCCTTTAGCTTTACTCCTAAGGAGTCACCTGCATAATCCTCTAAAACACTCCATTCCTCATCAGTTGGCAAATGCCAACCCGCAGGGCAAGCCTCTAAAGCAGCCGGCCAGTTATACATAACGCCATATTTTTGATAGTAATCAGTAGCTTTGGCTTCTTCCACATCAGTTCCATTATAGCCGTACACATAATATTTAGGACTTTCAGAACTGTATTCAACTCCGTTTAAACTCGGTAAATAACGCAAGTTTTCAGCCATCCAGGTTTGAGTGCCGATTCGGATATAGCTATAAGCATTATGATCTCTTTCATCTATAAAGTTTTCTAAAACCTTTATCTTGACACTATCAATTAAGCCCCCCACTTCTGTTTCCACTTTAATGGTAACTAAGCCTAAAGCTTTAGCTTCCACCTTGCCATTTTGATTCACGGTGGCTATGCTAGGATCCTCTGAACTCCAAATTATATTTTTATTAACTGCACTATTAGGCAAAACACTCACATGTAATTGCTGTATGTTGCCTACTTCAAAAGCTGATACTTTATCTTTATGTACGCTAAGTTTAGTTGGAACCTTTTGACCTTTGACACAACGCACCGAGAACCCGCTGTGCATGTCAGAGGTGGACGAGGTCATTCTGTCGTCGTAGGACAAAAAACTCCAACGGTTAACAAAAGACGCACAACCCTCTGTGGCACTCCACCAGCGACCGTAGTTAGACACATTTAAAAACTCACCAGAGTAGAAGCTACCGCCAGGCAACGCCCCAAAACCGTACTGATCTGTACCGCCATAATTTGTAGACTTTAGTTTTTTACCAGCTACGAAGTAGCCACCTACATAAATCTCCAATGTTTTCCATTCTGCATTGGTAGGTAAATGCCAACCCACAGGGCAAGCCTCTAAAGCAGCCGGCCAGTTATATAATGCACCAAATTTTTGGTAATTACTAGCAGCTTTAGCTTCTTCCGTATCTGTTCCAGTATATCCATACACATAGTATTTAGGATCTGTGTTACTTGTATCAATACCATCAACACCCGGCAAATAACTTAAATTCTCAGCCATCCAAGTTTGATCGCCAATTTCTACCACATTATAAACGTTGCCATCCCGTGCATCGGTTATGGTACTATTACTTTTTACAAGAAGCGTGTCATCTGCGCTACTGCTACTACTCATATTTGAGGTAAAATCTAGTCGATAAAACACAATACTATCCACCGCATTTATGGAGATGTTTTTCACTGCATTTTGACCTTTAAAAAGCCCTAACTGGTATTCGCCATCGGTTTTGCTCACGGCAATGCTGTCAAAAGCGGAGTTTATGGCAAATTTATCGTTTATTTTACGGTCTTTGGTCACAAACAGCGTATCTACATTGGCAGCCCAAGAACTGAGAGCCAAAAACATGCTTAAAATTATGATGCGTTGCATATTCACTCCTATTATTTACTCACGAAGGTTGGGAGCAACTAGTCCTACAATCAATTCACTTCAAAAATAGGTATAGTTTTTGATATGCGGAGTGATGGGAATATTTTTGGTAAAAACGTGATCTACATCACACTTTTACCACACTGGCCCATAGTTTTAACTTTTCAAAGTTTTTTAGCACATAGTTGATGCTGCGACCACCTTCCCCAGTTTCTTGTAGAACTTCTTTACACCCGATACTACTTGCATTACGCCGGTGCGGTATT
The DNA here is from genome assembly GCA_012511955.1 of Fibrobacter sp. Taxonomy (GTDB): domain Bacteria; phylum Fibrobacterota; class Fibrobacteria; order Fibrobacterales; family Fibrobacteraceae; genus JAAZFC01. Next base: position 7,344 of record JAAZFC010000119.1, read on the forward strand.
TTTATGTAAAGCCCACTATATCCTGTGGGAAACAGCGCTGTGTGCCAACTAAATATGTGGTATTTATACCTAAACGCCTAATCTTTCCAGCTAAAACCAGTCCAGTTTTTGTGTTGGTAGATATATTTTCTCGACTTAGTCGCTGGTTTAATAAAGATGCTGAGATTAGCATGGCCTTCTAGGTGATTTAAGTTCCAATCTAAGCATCAAGCAAACTGTCTAAATAGGTATATACCAGGTAGAAGTTATCATTGGTTTTGCCTCTGATGGAATACTGTGCTTACTATGAGTAATAGTATATCATTCTGGGAAGTTGCGTTGTTTTTTAGTTCGTTGTTTATAAATGCTTCTAATTTTGCTTTTTCGAGTAGTTGTGGTTGGTAACAGTCAAAAATCACTCGATGACCGTAGATAAATAACCGCATTTTAAAATATTTTCACTTTTCCGTAACAAAAGTGCCTCCTTTATCGTCTATACATATAGAGCGCACTTAGCGCATTAACAAATATAAGGAGGAATTGCATGTCAAAAGCAAATTTATCACTTACCAACGATCACATTTTTCATCGCGTTTTTGCCGAGGAGGAAACCAAAGACAGCTTGATTTATATCATCAACGAGGTTTTTGCTGATTTGAATCTGCAAAAAATTAAAGAGATAACCATACTAAACCCTATCACTTACAGCGAGTTTATAAAAGGCAAAAACTCCGTTTTGGACATCAAAGCCAAGTCTGAAACAGATGAATTATTTAACATTGAAATGCAGATTGCTGATGAAAAAGACTTTATCAAACGCAGTCATAAATATCTAAGTCAGATGCATGCAACTCAAGGAGAGAAAGGAGGCAAATACACTGAACTTAAACCAGCACACAGTATCAATTTTATAGGTTTTTCCATTGTCCCTGAGCTCAAGGATTGTCATAGATATTTCTTGATGACTGACTGCACCACCG
>JAAZFC010000120.1 GCA_012511955.1 Fibrobacter sp.
GTCCCCGTGAAGGTGCTTTTGGAGCACATGCCATCCGGCAGGGTATCTGCCCGGAGGGTTGGCATGTTATGAATCAATCTGATTTTAGCAAAGCTTTGCTAGCCACGGAATCAGTCGGTACAGTGCAATCGCAAGCTTGGCCCAAAAGCATACCAGCGGGTAATAGGAGTGGCTTCTCTGCCCTGCCGGGGGGGGGGGTATATGACGGTGTTTACAAAGGATTGGGGTCTGAAAACAGCAATGCTGCAGAGGCACGCTTTTGGTTAACAAAAGATCTTGAAGGAAGCAATGGTTTCGGTGGTAGCGCGGTTTTATTATCAAGTAAGGATTATGAATATTTTGGCCAGTTTAGAACTAATGCTCTTTCCGTCCGTTGTGTAAGAAATGTGGAAGTAGAGGAAGATTGATTTGCTTGGACACTACCTTAAAAACAGTCATCAACAACTAGCTAAGCTTCCTCCTTTGCGAGAACTAGTGGAAACTATTGAAATACTTAGGCAGACCGACAAAGCCATTTGCCACCTTGGATGAATTAAAAGGCATTGCTAAAACTATTCCTAACCAGGCCATGTTAATCAATGCTGTTGTTTTACAAGAATCCCAAGGTAGTTCAGAAATTGAAAACATTATAACTACCCAAGATGAACTTTACAAAGCTATAGCAGTAAAAACCAATAAAGATTTACTCAAAATTTTAAGTAAATCCCAGCTAACATAAAACCACTCGATGATTGTTACCCCACCGAAGCTTTGTACTTTCGCAAGCCTTCCACTCCGGCGGCGTATAAGTCGGCGAATTTCTGGGCAAATGGGGGCACTTTAAAAGGATGTAAGCCCAGAGCATCGTGTATCACCAACACTTGGCCATCCACTTGATCCCCGGCGCCGATTCCTATAACCACGCTTTTTACATGGCGGGCAATTTCTGCGCCTAAATCGCTGGGAATATGTTCCAAAACCATAGCAAAAACTCCTAACTTGCTTAAAGCTTGAGCTTCTTGCTTAATGCGTTCCGCTTCTTCGGGGCTTTGGCCTTGCTGGGTAAACTTCTCTGCACTTTGGGGTAATAATCCTAAATGCGCCACCACAGGCACATCGTTTTGCAATAAATGAGAAATGATTTCGGGCTTAAAACCCTCTAGTTTCACACTATGCGCTCCAGCTTGCAAAAACTTCTGCGCATTGGACAATGCCATTTCGGGATTTTGCTCAGATTCCCAGGGCATATCAGCCACAATATGCGTGTCGGGAGCGCCGCGACTTACCGCCGCCGTCAAAATTAGCATTTCTGCCATGCCTACATCACGAGTGCTTTCTAAGCCTAGCAATACATTGGCGGCGGAATCCCCCACCAAAAGCATATCTATTTCGGCGGCTTGGGCCATGCGGGCAAAGTTGGCATCGTAAGCGGTGATCATACTGATTTTACGGTTATTTTTGCTTTGGGCAATATCTTGAGCGGTTAGCATGCAAAACTCCTTATTGATAATCTTTGCGCAACTCGTTGAGCCAGCGCCAAGACTTAAGATCTAAGCGTTTATTAAAATGAATACGCAGATAATCTAGCATAAAAGCTTCTACTCGGCTAGTTTCTGCGGAATTGTTAGCAGACTTGTGCGCCACTTTACACAACAGTTGGCGAAAATCTTCTCCCCAGTGGGGCAATTTGTTACCCAAGCACTGCGAACACACCGCCCCACCCAATGCGGGCCATAAATCTGCGGGAATATGGTTGATGTCTTCGCCGCATTGCACGCAGCTTTTTAATTGCAAGCCAATGCCATGAAGCTCGGCAAAATCTATTAAAAAGCTAGCTAAAACTTCTTTTGCCAAAGGCAACTGGCTATCCATATTTTGCCAATATTTTTGCAATAAAACAAACTCTTCTTGGGCGAAATGCGACTGCTCACTGCGCAAAACTAGCTCAGCCATAACTTGCGCCGTGGCGGTGCTTTCCAAATCTGCTCTGATATTGCGGAACCAGTTTTGCACCGAAGCTTCTCGGGGAAACTGCAAATCGCGCCGATGGGAATGGCGATAAACCACTTCAATTTGGGTTAAAGGTTCAAACTTTAAATTAAATGCGCTTTTTTTGCGTTTAGCGCCTTTGACCAAAAAACTAACCCGACCATGTTCGGCGGTTAAAGTTTTCACCACCCACGAAGTCTCACTATAGGGATAGCGGTGCAAAATTAAAGCAGAAGTTTTGCAAGATTGCATATTAGCCTGGGGGCCACTGCATGGCACGACCACCCAATATGTGCAAATGGATATGATCTACGGTTTGCCCGCCATCTTCTTTGCAATTCAGCACAAAACGCGCGCCTTTTTCGGTTAGTCCTTGCTCAAAAGCGACTTTTTTACCTGTGAGCATAAGTTTTCCTAGCAAAATAGGGTTGTCAGCTTCGTATAAGTTTACAATATGCTGGCGGGGAATCACCAATAAATGCTTAGGTGCTTGGGGATTAATATCATGGAAAGCTATGAAATCATCGTCCTCGTAAACCAGCTTGGTGGGAACTTCTTTGGCTATGATTTTACAGAAAATACAACTCATAAAAAACTCAAAGTAAAAATAAAAAAGGCTCCACCATAGAGCCTTTATAAGATTATTTCTTTTTTTGCTTAGCCATTTCCATTTGCATTTCTAAGGCTTCTTGTTTTTTGCCTTCCTCTTTGCAGCTGACGCACCTTGTGGCTGTGGGTACAGCCTCTAGGCGTCGTTTGGGTATGAGCTCTTTACAAGTGTTGCACACACCGTAGGTCCCTTTTTTAATACGAGATAAAGCTCTTTCTATATAAGTTAAGTATCTGCCTTCTCTTTCGGCTAAGCCAAAATTGGTGTCCAAAGTGGTGTAGTCCGACGCAGCATCAGCCAAATGGTTAGTATAACCAGAAAGTTCTCCCCCGTGATTACTTTGGCTGGTAAAAAGGTTTGAGTCCTCTATATTGCGTAATTCTTCTACCAATTTAGCACGGCGTTGTTTTAAAAGTTCTTCAAAAAATTTAAGATCTTCATCACTCATCCTTACTTCAACATCTTTTGCTTTTGACATATTCGCAACCTCTGATTTGAGCTAAACTGCTACAGTTTGTTAATAAAAATTCAATTTCCTCTTGGACTATGATACTCACTCATCACCCAAACTATTAACTTACCCCAAATTTGACCACATTGCAAGGTTTATTTGCTGAAGGGATATTATTTTCTTCTAATACCCCAGCTTTGGACATTTTTAATGCGCTCTACCACTACATCTTTGATTTTTATGCGCATGTTTAATTTGACCACATAGGGTCCGGTACCTACTAATCGACCGTCGGCACTGCGCATATTCCAACCTAAGAACATATAGCCAGAGGTGTTTCCGCAATGACCATCAAAAATCTTGTCAGTGCACTTTATTTTAGTTTTATTGTTGTTGACATAAGCACCTAAATTAGTGTAATAGTAAGTTTCGTATTCTACTACCATATCGTCTGGATCTAAATCTTCGCCATACAATTCATATAAGTTCGACAAGTCGTAGCGTATTAAATGTCCTGGAACTCCTTGCTCTTTTATAACATCTTCTATTTTACTATCGGTTCCCACTAAAACTTCACTCACCACAGGAGAATTCTCTTTAGGAGCGGTTTCTGGGTTTAAATCCACCACGCCTACCACATCAATGGAAGTGCGTTGTCGGCCTACTATGCGCACCCAAGGGTTGTCTTTATGGGCGAAATTACTTGATAGATCAGTGTTTAGATTTGGGTTTAAGCGCAGGGAGTCTCCCATAGTCACGGTGTAATTTTGGCTGGTGGAAAACATCAATAACCATTTACTTCCTTGGGCTTTTTCTATGCTGACAAAGGGCTTTACATTTGCACCAACATTTTCGCCATCGCGCCAGGCAATAAACTCAAATAAATTGTCTAAATCAATGGAGTCGAGTTCCATGGATTCGCTTAAGTCCACAAAAAGAGTATCCATGGATTTTCCTAAAGAAATTTCGGCGTTAAGGGCCACGGGGCCTACGCTATCTGCAATAGATCCAGCGATTTCAAAAGGTACAATTTCTGCTCCACTTTCTTTGTCATCATCTATAAATGTAAAGTATGTAATGCTATTACCAAAATAGCTTTCGCCATTTTTATCTCCAGTAAAAAGCTCTGGAAGCAGTTTTGGGTCGGCTATGATAATTGAGGTATCTGCTTTGATGTAGGTACTAATTTCTTTATGTCCGACTTTTTGCACTGGGTTAGTTCCCCATTGCCATTCCAAGGAGTCGGGTAAATCTTTGCCTTTGAGGGGGCGACTATAGACTAAAATTAAACTGTCTGCATAACCATCACCATCGCGGTCAAAAATATTTGCATAACGGAGAAAAGGCACGGGAGGTTCTTTTAAATTGATATTGCGCCATATAAGTTCATTTTGCACGGACTTACTTTTGACTGTAAATGAGCCATTTTTAATCACAGCTTCGCCCACTACCCAAAATACAGCTCTTCCACTATCTAAACTAATCTTGTTGATATTTTTTTTATTTTCATCTACAAATTGCAAAGAATCTGGGCTAGTTAAAGACAATTCATCGGAGCAATCGTCGCAGGGCACTCCCATATAGTGAGCTTGTATATACACAGGATATGGCACAAAAGACCATTCGCCTAACTCTACCGTGTCGGGATCGATTTCTACCCCTAAAGAATCGGTAAAAGTGATAGAAGGTAGTGGATAAGTGGGTACGGTAAAGTTAATGCGGAAAGTTAAACTAGGGTCGCTGGCGTGGGTTGCAGTGATTACATAAGGGCCTGGAGCTAAGGCGCGATTACGGACTATGGCAGCTGTGTCGATATTAATACCATCAAATTTACTGGTAATAAAAATTCCGCCATAATTTTCCCCCGCTTTGAGGCGTACAGATTCTTGACCAAATTGGGCACCAGTTAAAGTAAAAATAGCAGGAGCTCTAATGGTGTCTGCTTTTCCGCTAGTATTAGAAAAATCACAGCTCATGGCTTCTTCTTTGAGTATTTGCCAAATTTCGTAGCTATCAACGCCAGGTTCTGCTTGGACTTGTAAGCCAAAAAAGCTACGTTCGGTGCGTAAATCAATGGAAGTGCGCATTTTAAAGTTAGCACCGCAGCAGTTTCGCTCTACAAAAAAGATTTTAAAGGAATACTCATCACCTATGGTTAAACCTAAGGTGTCTAAATCCACTGCGCCTTCTTCGGGGCCATGCACGCCACCTAAATCCACAACTAACCTATTATTAATAAATACCCATACATCGTCATCGCCGCGAAACTCAAAATATTGACCTGGGTGATAACTAAATTGGGCATCTACCACCATGGTAAAAAGAAAGTTGTGGGGAGATTCTCTTTCAATTTGATGTTTGGGGTTTCTTATGGTTTGAGCTTCATCTAACCAAATAAAGTCATCTAAGGGGAAAAAACCGTCTATGCCTTTTTCTTGGTTTTCGGCAATATCAGCCAACCAAAATCCCTCATGGTCAAATTCCAAGGGTAAGTCGTAGCATACAGCATTGGTATAACTATCTTGAATTTCTTGGGGTATAAACCATCCTTCGATATTTTCAGAAGCAGTGCAAGAGGAGTCAATTTTATCGGATTTTACCGGTAAACCATTGGGACCTAAAAATTCTTCTACCATATTGAGTTGAAGGTTGGGGCATTTGGTGCCATGTTTGCCATCTCCATTGTAAACCCCACCAAAATCTTTGTCCGTATCAGCCCAATCCATAAGCATCACCGCCAAGGTGCGAGTGGGGCATTCACCAAATACATCGGGGAAACTTTTAGTGATTTCAGGGTTTCCTGAAGGGTAAGGATTAGGCATTAACCATAAAGTATCACCCACTTCAATTTCATCGTTTAAATCAAAGGCGGGGCCTTCTTCCAGGCCATTTTGGGTATAAACCTCAAAACCCAGAGATTGCTTAAAGTTGACATTCCATAAATCGGGTTCTTCCCATAAAACCAACGAATACCATCCACACAAACCTTTAACTTGGGGCATAGGAATGGTATCGCCGTCTATAATTCCCGCTGGGACATTGGTTTCCCATGGCGTATATAAATTTATTACGGTGGGGTTGGGTTCGGCTCGCAATATTTTAAATTCGCGACCATAGGGCACTAGCCACACTTCGTATTCATGTTCAGGAAATAAGTCTGTAAGTAAAAAACTATGGGGAAATACTAATTTTCCGCTTTCAGGGCGAGTATAATAGCTATGCACTTCGAATTTTGCATAATCGTTACCCCATTGCTGGTCTTTGGTATTGGCCTCTGTGAATTCATAGCTATACCAATAATTTTCTAAAGCTGTCATTACTTTTTGGTTGCCAGTAAGATTCCCTGCTCGGGCATATATGGGTAATTCGCTGCGTTCTTCGTTGTTTTGCCAAGGGTGTAAGACATTTACCACTCTATTGCCGTCAAAACACTCTCCAGGAGTGCCAATTTCAGCAGCTGCGGTGGCGCTGGCAGCATCAACAAAAACAGAATCTTGAGTGGTTAAAATGCTGGTCAAATCTACGCTGCCAGTGGCGGGTATGCTTAAATTAGCATGGGGGTGTATAAAGTGCACACTGGGGGCAATACGTTGATCGCCTTCGAGTCCGGTCCAAAACCAGCCACATGTTGGGTGATGGCGCATAAGTAGAGTGTCGTTTCCAACCACCATGCGGGGCATAACGCGGGGACCCCAAGGGCTTTTAAAAGCTACGATTTTGGCAGAGGGTGAAACCAAGGAAATAGTATAAGAAGTTCCTGTGGGGTGAAGCCAAACTTCATGACTTTCGCTAAAAATATCCACTAATTTGGGTTTAACGCCCCATTCGGTGGCGCCGTTACAGTTATGATCGTTGGCATCGGGGCAAGATGTTAAAGTGAAATCCCACCATTCGGTGAGTTTTCCATCGTTTCCAGCCTTAAATTCATAACTAAACCACCCATCGGATTCAGGTGTTAATTGGGATTCAGTTCCGCAACTATAAGAACCGAAACCTCCAGTTACGCAGTGGGTTTGCTCCCCTGCTGGGGTTCCATTCCAAGGGCTGAGTATGTGCAGTACATAATTTTGGGCTGACACAAAGCTCACCAAGCTCATTAAAAAAATATAAATAAAACGCATACTTTTCTCCTGTATGCCCTACCAATCAAAACCAAATCCCATAAAAGTGCAATATGCACTGCTACTTAAATGTAGGTATTTAATAGTATTTATGCAAATTTTTGTTTACAAAAACTTTATTTGGCGATAAAATCTACAACCCAAGCGCGATTTTCCACTTTTTCGGATTTCCCTGGCAAGCCTAGGTGCAGCTCCACCCTGTGGTATTCGTCTTCTCGCCATAAAATCACAGTTTCGTCTTGTTTTTGGGCTCCATAAGTACCTGTGCGCATGGCTGAATATTGTCTTCGCCATTTTATCCATTGCTTAATTTCTGTATGAATGCGGCTATTTCTTAAAGTGTTTTCTAGGTTGTGCCAAGGAAAGCTACGCCTATTATCAGGATCTTTGCCACCTTCTAGACCTATTTCATCTCCGCTGTATATAAAAATACAACCTGGAGACATCATTAATATGGCCCAAGCTATGGAAAGCAAATCTTCGTCACCGTTTGCAACGGTGGAAATACGCATATTGTCATGGGAGCCCAGCAAATTCATGGGGATTCCAAAACGGTCTTTAGGAAAAATTTCTAAGATTCTTTGACAAAAATCTCCAGCATCGGATATGAGTGTTTCATACTCAAAAAGGCTATCTATAATTAGTCTGCGCATGGGATAGTTCATTACCCCATCAAATTGATCCCCCTGAAGCCAGCGCGAGGGGTCATCCCAAATTTCCCCGACTATGTAAGCTTCGGGATTTATCTTTTTGATGCGATTGCGAAATTCTCGCCAAAAATCATCATCGTCAATTTCGTTGGGCACATCTAAACGCCACCCATCAATTCCCATTTCAATCCAATGTTCTCCCACGGAAAACAAGAATTCACGTACATCAGGGTTAGATGTGTTGAATTTAGGTAATTCACGCAGTCCCCACCAACACTCATAGTTGGGGTTTTGATCGTTAAATGCGTTTAAAGGAAAATCTTTTATGTGAAACCAGTCGATAAAAGGAGATTCGATGCCGAGTTCCAGAATATTGTTGAATTGATAAAAACCCCGGCCGCAATGGTTAAAAACCCCGTCTAAAATGATTTTCATATCCCGTTGGTGGCAAGCATTTATGAGGTTTTTGAAGTCTTCTTCGGTGCCTAAAATTGGGTCGATTTTAAAATAGTCAAAAGTATGGTAACGATGGTTGGAGTTAGATTGAAAAATGGGGCATAAATACAAAGCATTACAACCCAGATCTTTGATGTAGTCTAGTTTTTCAGTAATTCCTACTAAGTTACCTCCAAACATATTGTTGGTGGTAGGAAGGCTATCCCAAGGAACATATTTACCAGAGTATTGGTAATCATCTGACTTACGAAAACGGTCAGGAAAAATTTGGTAAAATACCGCATTTTGTACCCATTGGGGAACATTTCCTCTATGATTTTTATCTTCCCGCATTATTGACAAATATATACTCTTAGTTGGAATAGAGTAAAAATATTTCTTATTCATACTATTGTATTATATTTGAATCATGGCTGTGACTGTAATTTTTGAATCCATAGGCGCTTACATTAGGCGGAAATACCAAATAACTAGGGATTTTTTTGCGTTTCAGCTGACTTTTTTGCGAAATTTACCCAGTGCTTTTTCTCTATTTCATATTACTGTAGAACAATCTTATAGTATTGGCGTAACTTCTATTCCACTTATTCTAACGACTTCTATTGCCACCGGAGCGATTACTGCATGGCAAATGGCTTATCAGTTTGCCGATATGATTCCTTTAACTTTTGTGGGAATGGCCGTGGGTAAATCGGTGATGTTAGAGTTAGGTCCTTTGTTAACAGCTATGGTTATGGCGGGGCGTATTGGCGCGGCCATGTGTTCTGAACTGGGAACTATGGCGGTAACTGAACAAATAGATGCCATGCGGATTTTGGGACTTAACCCCTTTAAATTTCTATTGGCACCTCGCTTGGCTGCAGCGGTGATTATGATGCCTATTTTAACCATAATCAGTATGTTTGTGGCGATTTTGGGTGGTTTTGCGGTTTCGCATCTCGGCAAGGATGTTTCTTTTGCCACTTATTTTTTTGGAGTAAAATTATTTTTTAACAATTGGGATTTATTTGTAGGGCTGTTTAAATCTGCAGTTTTCGGCTTTTTAATAGCCAGCTTTGCTTGCTTTTTTGGTTATAATACCATTAATGGCGCCGAAGGGGTGGGTAATTCCACCAAGGCTACGGTGGTGGCTTCCATGACTTCAATTTTGATTTTTGGATTCTTAATTTCAAAATTCTTGCTGGTTTAACTAGATTGCGCCCATGCCTAAAGCAGCCATAATCATTGCCATAAGTATGTTACTTTCGCGCATTCTCGGAATGGTGCGTGAAATTATTTTGGCACAAGTTGCTGGGGCTACCGCTCAAAAAAGCGCCCTTGATTTGGCCTTTATGATTCCCGATATTTTGAATCATATTGTATCTACGGGCTTTTTATCCATGATATTCATCCCTATTTTCACGGGGTATTTGGTTAAAAATCAGAAGTCCAAGGCTTGGGACTTCTTTGCCAACATCTTAAATGTTCTGGGTCTGTTTTTACTGCTTCTGATAGTACCAGCATGGTTTTTTATGGAAGAGCTGTTGTTGTTGCTTTCGGCCACCGCTCCTAGCCCTGAGATTTTAAATGATGCGGTGAATTTTGGACGCATTATTTTGCCAGGACAATTAGCATTTTTTGCAGGGAGTTTTTTAATAGCAGTGCAACATACCCAAAAACGCTTTTTTTGGCCTTCTATGACTGGGGTAGTTTACAATTTGTGCATAATCATAGGTGGTTGGCTGGGGCGTAATCACGGTCTTAGCGGTTTTGCCTGGGGCGTACCCATTGGCGCTTTTAGTGGCTTTTTGTTTTTGCAACTTTGGGCCACTAAAGATCTGGGTATAAAGTGGCGGCCAGTTTTTAAAATCTCTGACCCCGATGTGCGGCGCTATTTGTCCATGATGTTACCTTTGGTGATGGGGGTGGGCGCTATGTTTGCCCTAGAATTTATAATTCGTTCCTTTGGTTCAAATTTTGGCAATAGCGGAATTTCTTCTTTGAATTATGCCTATAGATTGATGTACACCTTGGTAGCGGTTTTTGGCTTTTCTGTGGGGGTGGCTTCGTATCCCGATATGGCTAAGCTAGCCAAAGAAAATAAGACTGAAGAGCTCAATAGTATGTTAAGTATATTGCTGGCAAGAATGTTTGCGATTTTGGTTCCCACTGTGTTGGCGGTGTGGCTTTTGGCTTTTCCCATGGTGCGGATTTTGTTTGAAAGAGGTGCTTTTACCCGGGAAAATACAGAGTTAATAGCATCTTTATTGCGCTGGTATTTGCCGGCGGCCTTTGGTTTATGCGCCCAGGCGGTTTTGGTAAGGTCTTTTTATGCCCAAGAAAGAATGTGGACACCAACTATTATAAATACCCTTAGTTTTGCTTCGTCTTTATTTTTCTATTCTTCGGCCACGGCGGTTTTTGGTATAAATTCTGTGCCTTTAGTGGGGTCGATAACTGCTTTGGTGCAAGTTAGTGTTTTGTTAGCAGTGTGGATAGGTGTGAATAAAAGGCAGGGCTTTGAAGGGTTTGGTCGAAGTTTGTCAACAAATGTATTCACAATGTTGTTGATAGTGCCTTTTTTAGTGCTTTTAAATGGTAAATTGGCTCAGTTTTGGCAATCTTGGTCATTTTTTACCACTGTTTTGGCAATGGCACTAATTTTTATGTTAGTTTTTAGTTTAGGATTTGCTATGCAGATTGTTTTGGGAAATCATGTTTCTAAGCAAGTTTTCCAAGAGCTTTTGCAAAAAATCCGCAAAAAAATTCCCTTTTAGTAAATTGTATAAAATGATAAGATTATCCATATTTTTATTAAGCGCAACTCTTTTGATAAACCCAGCTTTTGCCCAAAAAGCAGCAGAAAATTTATGGCTTAAAGCTTCAGAACAAGTTTCTGCAGAGCAAAATAGCGCAGCCATTAAGTCTTTAACCACCATAACTCAAAAACACTGGTCTAGCTCCCAAGCAGAAAAAGCCAGCGCTCTTTTGGTAGAACTCCATTTGCAGCAAAATGAAGTAGATGAATCCAAAAAAATGGCTCAAAGGTTTTTAGATGCATTTCCGCGTAGCCAATATCGCGATAGGGTAGAAGTAGCCTACGCCATAACCAAGGTTTTGGAAGGGTATTTTTATGATGGCATTGAAGATCTTTTGCGAGTTAAAACTTGGACAAAAAATCCTGTCATTGCCGAAAAAGCCCAGCGTAAAGCTTTAAAAATTTTGTCTGCTTCGGTTTTAAATAATGGAGAAATGAATAGCTTATTGGATTTGAGCTATGGTAGTGAAGCTATAACTTCCTGGATATATATGCAGTTAGGCAGGAGTAATCACAGCCAAGGTCGTTTGAAATCAGCGCGCTATTTTTACGCCCAAGTGTTAAATAATTTCCCCGGCACGCCCCAAGCTGAAACAGCTCGCCAAGGTTTAGAGATGTTAAACAATCAGCCTGATGGGCCTGCTTCGCTTTTGGTACTAGCCCCGCTTAGTGGCGATTTAGCGGAATTAGGTGCTGCTATGAATCAAGGGGTAAGTTTAGCCTTTGATGAATATAAAAAGCGTTTTGGTAAAGATTTGCAGCTTTTGGTCATAGACGATCAGGGCGATCCAGTAACTTCGGTGCGTAAAGCCAAGATCGCTTTGCAACAGGAATCGGTGATTGGTGTGATTGGGCCAATGATGAGCGGAAGTGCCACCGCCGTGGCGGCTTGGATGAGCCGTGCTTACCCAGAAATCCCAATGATTACGCCCACTGCCACGGATAACGGCATCGCCCAGTTAGGCAGCAATATTTTTCAACTTAATCCGCCGCCATCTATATTGTCTGCAGCGGTGGCTGAGTATGCTATTAATTGCCTTGGTCATAGAGAATTTGCGATTTTAAGCCCATATTCTCAGTATGGCGAAGTTATGTCCAACGAATTTGCCCTAGCTGCGGAATCCATGGGGGCATCGGTGGTGGCTTATCAGCAATACGAAGAAGGAAACGCTGATTTTAATACCGAATTTAAATTGTTGCGTACTCGTAAATTTGAGATAGACAATCGCCGTCGCAATATGCAAAGGGGTATTGCCAAAGTTAATAGCATAATTCCTAAAGAGCGCGCACAGTGGATGGCGGATTCTGTAATTAGCTTTGATGGTGTGTTCATCGCCGCTGCCGACGCAGCTGATGCTGCAACTATGGCTTCCCATGCTGCTATTAATAAGATTGGCGGGCAGCTGCTGGGAACTTCCGGTTGGTACGGTAGATCTTTGCTAGCCCAAGGTAAAAGATATGTGGAAAACTCATATTTTTCTGTACCCTTCTCAGAAACCGCAGATAATTCATCTTTTGAAGCTTTTGCCAAAAAATTTGAATAGAAATGGCGTAGTAAACCTAAGGGAGATAAAGTTAGTGGTTTAAGCTACGATGCCACTAAGATAATTTTAGATGCCTACAGCAAAAAACCTACGGTTTCCATACCGCAAGTGATTTTAAATCAAAAAGAATACCCTGGAGCTTATGGCGCTATAGTATTTGATAAAAATGGTACCAACAAGTCCACGGAGATTGTCACCGTAAATAAAAACCGCTTTAATTTAGCGCCTACTACTTGCAAGCAAGAACCCTAATTTTCGTCGTTACAAATGCGAGCCATCACAAACGAAGTGGGTTCTCCTCTTTGGTATAAGCGATAAAGAGTTTCGTCGTCTGCGCAATCGCTTAAATTTATACCGCGATCAGCCATAAGCTCTTGTTCGAGGCGACGGCGAAAAACCTGAAAACCATTTTGCAATAAATAAAAAGCAAAAGGCAAAGGGTTTTTTTTAGGATGGCTATTTGAATGTCTAGTTTTCATAAGACCTCCTATATATTATTATACCCAAATAAAAGTCAAAAAGCCACTTTTTGAGCAAATTTCGCCGTTTTTGACAGTTTTTTCTTTAAAAAATAGTACCCGTTTTGGTGTATGTTCTTTGTTATCAATCGCTTAGCTTAACCAGAATATTCACAAGCCGAAGTGCAGGTTTCTTCGATGCGTACCTTGCTTAGTTTAGGTAATTTAGGTTTTACCTTATTCCATATCCAAATACAGATGTTTTCGGCGGTGGGGTTTTCTAAACCGGGAATATCATTGAGGTAACGATGATCTAGCTCGTCATCGATCAAAGGCTTCATTATTTTTGAGATATTGCCAAAATCTTCTACCCAGCCGTATTCGGGGTTCACCTCTCCTTTCACGAAAACGGTTACGCGGTAAGTGTGTCCATGCAAACGGCGACATTTGTGCTCACAGGGAACTTTAGGCAATAAGTGAGCAGAGTCAAAAGAATAAGTTTTAGAAATTTCCATAGTCATGTATTTAATTTAGTGTTAGTTTGCTTTTCTGTAAAGTGAGAATATTTGCTAATTTGTAAAATATGACAGTTATTTTTTGGATAGCTTTTTTAAGCTTAATCGGCGTGCTTCTCGCTTTGGATTTAGGCGTTTTTCATAAGGAAGATAGCCAGCCTACCATCGCAAATTCAATGGTTTGGACTGCGGTTTGGATTATAATTAGCCTACTTTTTTCCATTTTTATTTACGGGGCTTACAATAATCATTGGCTGGGGATGGGTTTGGGGGCCAATGGTGAAGTGCTCAAAAGCGGTTCCCAAGCGGTGATGGAATATTTGACGGGATATGTGGTGGAAAAATCTCTGTCCATGGACAATATTTTTGTGATTGCCATGGTGTTTGGCTTTTTTCAGATACCGGGGAAATATCAGCATCGCGTGCTGTTTTGGGGGATTATTGGAGCGGTGGTGCTGCGGGCGGCTATGATTTTGGTGGGGACTTCTTTAATCACCAAATTTAGCTGGCTTATGTACGTGTTTGGCGCGTTTTTGGTTTTCACGGCCATAAAAATGCTGTTTAGCGATGATGATAATGTGGATTTGGAATCTCAGCGCGTGGTGAAATGGGCGCGTAAAGTGTTTCCTTTGGATACCCGTTTGCACGACCACGCTTTTTTCCGTCGCATGGAAGACGGAACTTTAGCCATGACACCTTTGTTTTTAGCCTTGATTGTGGTGGAAAACACCGATGTGCTTTTTGCTTTGGATTCCATACCTGCTATTTTTGCCATAACCACGGATCCATTTTTGGTTTTTACATCTAATATCTTTGCGATTTTGGGCTTGCGTTCCATGTATTTTGCCCTACAAGCTATGCTCGATAAATTTAAGCTACTGAAATACAGTTTAGTGTTTATTTTGGCTTATGTGGGGGTGAAAATGTTAATCATGGAAGTTTATCATATCCCTGCTTTGTTTAGTTTAGCGGTGATTATAGGCTCTATGACATTGGGAGTTTTAGCTTCTTATGTGCAGAATAAAAGAGCTTAAGATGGTAAAATAGACTAATTTGGATTATGAATTATGAAAAAACCTGATTTAAAAGAAATTTTGTTGTGGGGAATAGCATTGCTTTATTTGGGAAGCTGTGGGTTTATGTTTGACAATGGAGATGATGGTGATTATTTGCATTGCGACTGGCTTCCGGGTAGAGAGCAATGTGGAACATTTGTTGATGAACGCGATAGTATGGTATATAAGTGGATTAAGCTTGGCTCTCAAGTTTGGATGGCACAAAATTTGAATTATGCACCTGAAGTTCACAAACAATTAAGCTTCACTCAACCGCGCTATTATTTAGATAGCACTAATCTGGAAAAAGGTAATGAGCATGGAGCTCTGTATAATTGGACTGCGGCCATGGAGGTTTGTCCCCATGGATGGCGTTTACCTAGTAATCAAGATTGGCAAGAGCTTATTGACTTTGCAGGGGGCGAAGCCAAAGCTGGCTATAAATTAAAATCTTCCACAGAATGGGGATATGATAGGGGAGGAGATAATTACAATTTTACTGCCCTAGCTAGCGGTAAAATAGAAAGCGATTTCTCATATTATATAAGGAGAGAAGGTTCCTATTGGTGGAGCAGTACCGAGTATAGTGAGTTTTACGCTTACAACTATCAACTATCTTCGGGAGATGCTATTGCTCAAAACTTTCAATATGAAAAAAAAGTAGGATTTTCTGTGAGGTGTATAAAAGGAGCTGTCATAGAAAAAGAAGTGCTTGCTGGTCGGGTAATAATTTCCGAGAATGATTTGGTGTTGGCGCCACAACAAAGTTATAGCTTAGAGGCTGTGGTGATACCATATCATGCTGTGGATAAAAGCATGATTTGGAGCAGCTCGGATACAGCTGTGATAAAAGTTGCAGCAAATGGAACCATTACTTCTCACCAATTGGGTTATGCCACGATTACAGCTACGCCAAAAGTTGGTGGCAAAGCAGACAGTTGCGTTATTTGGGTTAAAAATAGCTTTATGGATGAGCGAGATAGCAATAGTTACTTTTATATAGAAATCGGAGATCAAACTTGGATGGCTGAAAATTTGCGTTATTTGCCTAGTGTTTTTATCCAAGGTGATTCTAGCACTGAGGAACCAAGATATTATGTGTTTGGTTTAACTCGGGGTAATATAGCTTCGATAAAATTCGAAAAGGCGAAAGAGCTTGAAAACTATCTAAAATATGGTGTTTTATACAATTATCCTGCTGCTCTAGAAGCTTGTCCTGCAGGTTGGCATTTGCCAAATGCTGCGGAATGGCAAGAACTATTAGATTTTACGGGTGCAGACTCACAAAATCACGCCTTTTTAAAATCAATTAACGGATGGCATAGCGGAAACATTGGAGGCAATGGCGAAGATTTATTCGGCTTTAATGCTTTACCTGGGGGTGCTTTTATAGATGAATCTTATGAAGGTTTGTTATTAGACAGTTATTGGTGGGGTACAGGGGATGAAAGTACTCCGCCATTGTTTCATTTTAGTCTATTTTATGGACCTAATTCTCCCCCAGCATTGAATATAGAGAGCAGTGATGGCTTATCTATACGCTGTGTGAAAAGTCTGGAGAGCCCCACAGAACCAGAAGATTTTGAAGAGCTTGAAAATTCTGATGATTCCGAAGAACCAGAAAATTTAGAAGATCCTGAAGAATTAGACGATACTGAAGATGTAGAAGATTCTGAAGAGTTGGCTGACTCTGAAGAAGCGCAGATAGAAGACTAAAGCGTCCCCAGGGACGGATTGTTATCTCAAAAAAGCTATTTGTTTTTATATCTTAACTACTTAACGCTTATTTGAGGTAGTTTTGCAAAAATTCAGGCAAAAAGAATTTTCATTTTTAACCGGCTTAACCCGCAAAGCCTTGTTAATTTATGAAGAAAAAGGTCTTTTATTGCCTGCTTTTGTTGATGAGGACAATGGTTATCGCTATTATAGCGTGCAAGAATTAGCCAAAGCCAATTACATTTCATTCTTAAAAAACTACGAGCTTTCTATTGATGATATGAAAAAAATTGTCGAGAAAGAAATAAGTTTAGGGGATTATTTCAATAAAAAGCGTTTAAAAAAAGCTTTGCTGGAGCGCTTGACTTTGACGCAAAATTGCTTAAAAGCTTTAGAAGTTTGTGAAAATCATCCAGAATTGTTTTATGAACATAAGCTTCTTTTAAAACATCTGGCTCCGCAATTTGTTTTTAGTTTAGAAGGTCAAGGTAAAAGCCATGATATATCTAGGTGTTTTGCCAAGCTTAACTCGGAATTGAGTAAAAATGCTTTTATCCCCAATGGCAATTCTTTTACTTTTTACTTTGCTAATTCTCATGCCCAAGAACTGCATTTCAAGTGTTGCGTTCCCATACAATATGTGGATTATTGTCCGCTGGGTCAAGGACAAACCGAGTTTTTTCCCCAAACTAAATTAGCTTATGCCATACATTTTGGTAATTACGAAGCTTTGCCCTATAAATACGATGTCTTAACTGAAAAAATTTTAGCACAAAATTTATTGATGACCGGAGAGTTTATTGAGACTTATATAATTGGAAGTTTTAATAACACCGAATCCACATCTTTTATTACCGAAATAGCCGCGGTATTATTATGACTAAACTTAATTTTAGCATCAAAAATCAAGTTTTTAGTTTTTTGGAAAGCTATTCTTTTTTGCTTTTTTTAAAGAATAAATATGTGGGCTTAGCGCTTTTCATTTTGTCTTTGGTAAACCCCACTGGCGCGTTATTTTCTCTGCTCGCATATTATTCGGGGGGGCTTTTTCTTAAACTTTTGGGCGCTTCTTTTAGCAGAGACAATAGTTTCTACTCTTATAATTCGATTTTAGTGGGCTTATTGGCGGGATTCTTATTTGAGTTTTCAATTTACTCCATGATTTTTGTAATCGTGCTTTCTTTTTTTACTGCTTCTTTGAGCTTTTTTCTGAGTTCGATTTTTGCCAAATATTTTTCATTGCCCATTTTAAATCTGCCTTTTACAATATGCGGTATCGCTGTTTTTCTTTTATTGGCGCAATATGGCAATTTAAACCTTGCACATACTCCTTTGCAATTTCACCTAAACTTAGACTTTTTACCTTTTTGGTTGTCAGGATTTTTTAAAGCCCTGGGGGCGATAATTTTTTTGCCTTACGATATTGTGGGGATAATAGTTTTGTTGATAGTGCTGGCTTTTTCTAGGATAAGCTTTTTTATGTCGGTGCTGGGGTATTTTACAGGCACGATTTTTTTAACCCTGCTCAAAGGGTCTGCGCACCCGGTAAACGCCGATATTTACAATTTTAATTTCATTCTTATAGCCATAGCCTTGGGTGCATATTTGATGATACCCACTTTTAAATCTTATATAATCGCCATTTTAGCTGTTTTGATGTCGGTGATTATTATGGATACAGCAAATGCGATCTGGGCGATTTATCAGGTTCCAGTTTTTACTTTGCCTTTTATTGTTATTGTATCGGTGGTGTTGTATATAGCCAAAAACCTTAATTTCAAATATGTTACCCAAGTGTTTTTGGAAACCCCAGAAAAAAATCTTTTGCACTATATAAACTATACAAACCGCTTTGACGATCTTATTGCCAAGCCATATTTACCTTTTTCGGGTGAGTGGCATGTATATCAAGGGCATGACGATCATTGGACTCACAAAGGCGTTTGGAAACACGCTTATGACTTTATTATCAAAGATCCTATTAGTAAAAAAAGCTACTTAAATGATGGGCTCAATGTCAGAGATTATCTTTGTTTCGGAAAGCCTATTTTGTCGCCTATTAATGGTACGGTGGTTGCACTTTACGATAAGTTTATAGACAATGAAATCGGCGAAGTAGATTACGAAAATAATTGGGGGAATTATGTAATTATTCAAAGTGATTTTGGCTATTTTGTGGAGCTTTCGCATTTACAGCAAGATTCTTTGGCGGTTAATTTATACGATAGGGTCTATGTAAATCAGAAAATTGCCAATTGCGGAAACTCCGGGTATTCTCCTGAACCCCACCTTCATATCCAATGTCAACAATTTGGCTTTTTAGGGGCAAATACGGTGGATTTCACTTTTGGCAATGCTTTGCTCAATAAAAAGCAAGTATTACAAAAGCAAAAAGTCCATATAGGTGATAGTCTAAAAGTCAGATTTAGCACAAATACAAATAAGCTGTTTCAATTTATTTTAGACGATAGCTTTAAATATACAGTGCGCAAAAACAACAAAGCTTTGTTGGCTGGGGAAATTGTGGTAAAAATGGATGAATATGGCTTTAATTACCTCTATGATATGGAAAAAAATGTAGCCTTGTATTACAGAAATTCAGAAGACTTTTTTGCATTTACCACGCTTATCGGGAGCAATGAGTCTGTGTTGGCATACATTTTTGCCGCCTTACCTTCGATTTATTTAAGCAACAAAGAAAGTCACTGGGAAGATCAAGTTAACCCTGTTTTCATCGAAAAAGAAAACTGGTTTATCAGCTTTTTTAGGTCCTTTTTCCATGATAGTTTTAAATATTTAACCAATGTTAAATATTTACCCCAGCAAAAAACCATCACCACCACCACTAAGCTTTTTACGCCCCTTAAAAAAAGAAAAATATTTGAAGCTAACATTAAATTAAGCGCAAATAATCAGTGGATTGAGCAAATAATAATCCATAAAAATGGGGATAGTTGGGAGATTAACATAGATGAAAATTAGACTGACATTTGCTGTGCTTTTATTAGCTGCGAGCTTGAGTTTGGCGGAGGAAAATAGACTGGTGCAGGCTTATAGCTATTACCTGTTGCAAGAATACCATACTGCTAAAGATTTGTATAAACAAGAAACTGAGCTAAATCCTAGCACAAAAGACGCTTGGTATGGAATTATCAATTGCCATATTGCTTTGCAACAATATCGGCGCGCCGTGGTTTTAAGCGATAGTCTTTTGGAGGTTTTCAACGAAGATTTGACACTGGTTTCAAAATCTTTTTATGCCAAAGCGTTGCAAGCCCAGCATGGAAAAATCAAAAAAGATTATTTGCATTGGGCAGAGCGTTTTGACAACGATGGTCAGTTGGAAATATTAAATTCCATAGCTTATGGATACTATTATAGTGGTTTTTACTCCGAAGCTCTCCGCTGGTTTCAAAAAATGGACTCTTTGGCAAAGGCTAATTCTTTGGTAGAAATTGACTCTTCCATTGTGCAAATGATCGCTGCATTGCAAAATTTAGAGTCAAATTTTAAGCATTGGCAAATATCCCAAGAATTTGGCATGTCTGTATATGGTGAAAATCATATACTAGATCAAATTGGTAGTTATTCGTATAATAATTTGAAGTTTACAAGCATAGATCTCAGTTATTCCCGCTACCAAAAGCAAGTTTTCAACTTCTTTTATCAAGGGTTGATGGTGGCTTTTAATGAGTCAGCTTTTGGTTTTCAACCAAAAAATTTAGTGGCCCACGATTTTTATTTTTCCGTGAAAAATGTAATGCCTAGTTTGAGTCAAACTTCATTGTCTGCGGGTTTTGCTTATACAATCTCAGATGTTTATAATAGCAAAGAAGTTATTCGTTTATTTGCTAAAAACCAACATTTTTTGGGGAAAAACTTTGTGGATATGGGTTATTATTTAACCAAAAGCGAAAATCTTTTTTTGGCGCAAATAAGTCCACTTTATCATAGAAGTTTGGGCTCAGTTTTTGGCTTAGGGCTTTCTGGCACAGTAATAGCTACGCTAGACTCCCAAGATCCCTTGCTTATGGTGAAAAAGGGAACAAAATACGGGGCTGCATTCATTATGGATTTGACTTTAAATCCGGTGAAAATTGAATCGGTGTCAGAGTTTGGCTCCAAAGAATTTGGCAACTATAATTTTGGAAAGATATTCGTTAATTCTTCATTAAATCATCAATTTACAGAAAAAATCGTTACCACTTGGCAAATAAATAAAGCTTTTAGCTTGGAATTGGGGGGGAGCTTTGAGCTTTACGATGAATTGAAAAAACTCACGGTTTTTGGAGGATATTCATGGAAGCTTTAAGATTATCCATTGATGTAAAAAGGTTGTTCTCTATATTAATTGTAGTTTCAGCTTTTTCTTTGTCTTATGGACAAATGTCTGACGAAAAAATTGCCGAGGCCTATAGCAATTCTTATAACCTTGAGTATCAGCAAAGGTATTTAGATGCAATACGCGCCCTCGATGAGCTTTATAAGAATTATGAATCTACTTATACAGTTAATCTAAGAATCGGTTGGTTGTATTATTTAAATGGGAATTTTAGCAATTCGCAAAGGCATTATTTAAAGGCTTTGGCTATTTATCCGGCTTCTGTAGAGGCTA
>JAAZFC010000145.1 GCA_012511955.1 Fibrobacter sp.
AGTATCACACATAATAACACTCCTAACATAAGTATTTCTATTAAAATAATATTTTCTTTCTAGCAATTTATGACAAATTCTAAATGTTGCATAGCAATCAATATTGTGGTATGATGAGTCTAGGATAAAAGTTTTTGTTCTGCCATGCTCGTGACGGACCCAAATACTTTTTGACCAACAGAGATACATTGGGAGCCTAACTCCGTTCGTGGCATATAGGCCTTTCGAGGGACATATAAAGCGAGTGGGAGGGCACCCACCTGGTTGACAGGGTTAAAAAAAGTATTTCCGCACGACATGGTGGAACAAAATAATAATACTTATTGAAACAAGATAGAAAATGAATCTTGTTTTTTTTTTGACACTTTCTGTACTGAATGTTAACTCGACTTTTACACGAAAATAGATAAAAAACCTCTGTAACCCTTTAATAAGAAAGGTTCCGGAGGTTTTTCTTTTTCTTCAACATGTTGTGTATTTTCTATTTCTTTTTGCTATCTGCTACAAGTTGTGAAATATCTCCTTTAGTCATGAAGCGGCTGTTAAGTGGAAGTTTTAAAATTTTACCAAGATCATCAACAACTTCATCGTAGTGAGTCAACCTAAAGACATTATCCTTAACAAAGCAGGCCTGATACTTTCTTAATGATTTTATGATTTTTTCTGGTGAGTGCTTGCCAGCTAATTTTTTATCTAAAAGCCTCAATATTAACAAGGCAATAAAACAAGTGAGGAAATGGGCCTCAATGTGATCTTTTAAGGAGACATTAACAGGGCGCGTCTCAAGGTCTGTTTTGGTAATTCTAAAGCTACGTTCAATCTCCCAAAGACCGTGATAAGCTTTGACAACTTCTGAATCAGGCATATTTATCTCACTTGTAATGATGGAATAATAGCCATCATATTTTTCATCTTCAACTACCTGTGCTTCATTTAAAAAAGGAATATTTTTAGTTTTTACACAAACACCAGTTTTGGAATCTATTTCAATGTTTTTAACATACCTAAGAGCTCCACTAGCCTCGTTTTTCTTGTACCGGCTTGGGTTGGCAATTATTTTGTAGGCTTTTTCTATGACTTCTTCTCTCTTATGTTTTTGTCTTTTAGCATACTGCTCGTTGTAGCAAACTATTTGTTTAACATCAATAGGTATTTTGCGTTTTACGTCATCTCCATGAGTTATCAAGAATTGCTGGGGATGTATTCTGGATTTCATTTTGAATACAGGAGGATCTTCCTCTAAGGCAGCATCATCAATGCTTTTTATGATCCCTCTAACATTCTGGTAATCAGAGCCATCAAAAACAAAATCCTGGAGTTCTTGACTAGCTCCTCTTATTTTTTGTGAAAAGATAAAACCATCTTTCTTAGACATAAGAAAAGCTACGTTATCACCGCTGTTTAAGGCTTTATCAGCAACAGTTATGATTCTTCCTAGACCGTATTCTTGTCTAACTTTTTGCAAAAGAGGCATCATTGTTTGACTATCATGGGTGTTGCCTTCAAAGAGACGATATGTAATAGGGATAGCGTTTTCATCTAATAATAGCCCCATTTGAACAAGAGGTTTGCGAGTATTATCTTTACAAAAACCTTTTTTCCTAAAATTATCATCCTTATCTATTTGGAAATAGTAGTTTGTAACATCATAAAATACCACATTGGCTTTTCTCTTGTAATTTATCCTTACTTGCTCGTGGAGGTGTACAAGTAAATCTTCTTTAAGTTTAGCAAAAAGGCTTAAAGCACGGTAGCCATCGTGCAAATCACAATTAAAAGAAGTTGCAAAGTTTTCTTTTTCTGCAAAATTGGCTCTCTTTGAACCAGGACAAAGGATGCGGGCGTAGATTAAGAGCTGCATAACATCATTTAGGGAGTATTTTATTGAAAGATTTCTTTGCCGGTTAATCAGGAACTGGTTTATTTTAAGTTCGTGATAAATCTTGCTTAGGGGCATGAAACCAAGATGTTTTAGAGCGCTCTCATTAGCCTCCATGAGTTCGTCGGTAGAGATAGAGCCAAGATGAATTTCTTTTTTCTCATTTTCTCTTTTTAATTCTAGGGTCCTTTGTTTGGCCACTTCTCTGAAGTGCGCCACAGGGTCATCATAGAGATGTTCATATTCATCAAGATAGCCTAGATTTTCAATCACTCTTTGCCTTACTTTTTTTGTTTCAGGATCTCTATAACCATGAACCAAAGAAAGATTAACCCGTCCATTTTTTTGCTTGGTAACTTTTAAATACATCTTGATACCACCACCCTTTCTTGCATAATATTATATCACAATACGTTACAATTCGCAACAAGAAAAAGAAATGTTTTTGACATAAAAAATACGCCTAAAAGGCGGTGGGTAAAGAGAACATTCCTTTCAGTTTTTATTTTTTGCTGTAAAAGACGCGAATTAAAAAATTTCCCTTGTTTAGTTTTGTTGACTAGGTTATAATAATCGAAAGGAAAAATTTCCTTGTCTTAGCTTGGCTTCATTTTATCTGCCAAGCTAAATATTTTTTGAGGGGGTACATTATATTATGAAACCGTTTGGAATTGCATTGTTAGGATTTGGTACCGTAGGAAGTGCTGTTTATGAGATCACTAAACTACAGAGTATCAGGTTAACAGGGCAGACTGAACGAACTTTGGAAATAAGACACATTCTAGTTCAGGATCCAAATAAAACAAGGCTGGCAAATGTTCCCGCTCACTTGTTTAAAACTGATTTCGATGAAATTTTAGCAGATAAGGAG
>JAAZFC010000137.1 GCA_012511955.1 Fibrobacter sp.
ACGCCACTCTTTGAATCTCCAACCACTGTCAGCGGTTGCCTTCAATGTTACTTCGGTACCTTCTTCGTAGTCACGGGAGTCTGGACTCTTAGTTACACGACCATTTCCGCTAACGGTATCGTCTAGGGTATAACGTGCTTCTGCTTCTTCTTCGAATACGGCTGTGACATACTTGTCATCATCCATTTCGATTTCAATAACATTCTTAGTACCTCTTGCATCTCCGCGCCACTCTTTGAATACCCAGCCACTATCAGGCCTGGCAGTCAATCTGACGATTGAATCCATGGGATAATCAGCAATGTCTTGGCTGATTTGTCTTTCATCAACGCGGCCTTTTCCAACAATTTCAATGTCTAGTGTGAAATTTGATTGTTCGAAGACAGCTGTAATTTTCTTATCTTCGTCCATATCAACATAAATAATCGTATCTTTACCTCTAGCATCTCCGCGCCATTCTTTGAATGTCCAACCGTTATCGGGCTTTGCCCAAAGTCTTACAGCTGAACCTGCGGGATATTCTTCACTAGCACTAATAACTTTTTGCTCTACTTTTCCTTTACCTTGGATTGTAATATCCAGGACCTTATTTGCTTGTGCAAATACTGCTGTGACGGTCTTGTTGGTATCCATTTCAATGGTGACGACAGGCTCAGTACCTCTTGCATCGCCCATCCACTCTTGGAAAGTCCAGCCACTAGCAGGCTTAGCAAGTAGCCTAACGATTGAATTGCTGGGATAAGAACCATCAATTTCTGCGTCGCCCATTAGTTTTTCTTCTACACTACCTTGACCGATAACTTTAACAGTTAGTTCTTTCTGACCTTCTTCAAAAACTGCAGTTACGCTTTTATTTCTATCCATGAGAACTTTAGTAATTAGGAATGTGCCAGAAGCATCTCCTCGCCATTCTTTAAAAGTCCAGCCAGGGGCTGCATTAGCAGTTAGTAGAACTTCTGTTCCACCAGGATATTGCTCTTGGCTATCAGCATCGCTGATCTTAATCTGACTAACTTCACCACGTCCAAGAATTTTTACATCTAGATTATAGCTTCCACCTTGACCTTGGATGAAGACGGCTGTTAAGTCCTTATGGCCATCCATCTTAAGCTTCCACGATGAACCATCACTTTCAACGTCCCAGCGGTTGGGGCCTTCCCAATTAGAGAAAGTCCAGCCAGTGCTAGGTGTTACGTTCAAGTTAACAGTTGTACCTGAATCGTACTGACCTGAGTTTGGATAGACAGAGCCATTTCCCTGTACCTTTACTGACAAGTTGTATTTTGTTCCAGAACTAGAATCAGAAAATACAGCTATTAAATAGACATCTCTGTCCATTAATACCTCATATCTATTACCATTGTTAACTACCAGCTGACCGTCTCTACCCTCCCAATGGCTAAAAGCCCAACCTGCTCTAGGCTCAATACGAAATGCTATAAGTTCGTTAGCCTTATAAACCCCCTGGTTGGGATAAACAGAACCTTCACCTTGGACTTGAACATGGAGATTGTATTGAAGCTTGTAATCTGGTCCACAAGCAACAAAGATGGATAATACCATTAAAGACATTATGATTAGCAAAAATTGCCTTTTCATTTATTAATCCTCCCTTTCCTTTTCCTATTTGCTTAATTTTTTAAAGCCTGTATGCAGGTTCTACCCTTATGGGTTTTGTGTCTTATGATTAACTTACAGTTAATCCTTTTCAACACTTCAACCTC
>JAAZFC010000121.1 GCA_012511955.1 Fibrobacter sp.
GGGCAAAACTTAGGCGGCGACGATTTGATTATCGCCGGTGCGGGTCATAATACCGTCTTGGGTGGTGTGGGTAATGACACCATCATCACAGGTATTGATGGTGCAAAATTAGAGGATTTTGCTGATATTGTTGAGCCTGATATAGACCAAGGCATCGAAGATTTAAGCTTTACTTTGCGCAATGACGCTAGCTTTGATCGCGAAGCTTACACCAATCAGCGGGATTTGGTCTTGGGCGATACCGGTATTATTACCGTGGGTGGCACCGCTGATTTGATCAGCGCGTCCGAAAAAGCGGCCATTGGTTTAAGTGATAGCGACTTACAAGACACAGGAATTGTCAGCTTTAATTTTCAAGGCGCAGCGAGTAATGGATTATCATCTTCTACCCAGGCAGGTTTCGAAGCTTACCGCTCTGCCCATTGGAACAATATCCAGGGTTCCTTGGCGGGAACTTATGGCAACGATGCTGGTGAATATGTACTTACTGACGATGGCTCCACCATATACGGAGTAGCCTTGACTTATGGCGGCTCCGAGAATCATCGCTTTAGTTCCACCGACAATAACATCAATTTGCAGGCTTATAATCACTGGGTAAATTATGGCAATTCCGGTGATAATGCCCTTATGGGTTCTGGCTTGCTCACCACCGCACCTAATCATCAAAATAACAACCAATTATTGGTGGAAGTCGATGGTTTAAAACAGCACTTTAGCGAATACGATGTGGTGGTTTATTTAGATGTTCCCGACCAACACTCAAATTATGGTGAGAGTATCCGTAAAGTTACCCTTCACTACACCGATGTTTCCGGTGCCCCAAAGACTATTTCTTACTATGTCAACGATCAAGCTGGTGCGCCCTTTAATGGCTTTGTGGTGAGTGATACCCAAGAACTTAGCTATCATAACAATGGCAGCTTAAATTACCATGCAGTCAAACATGCTAACTGTGTGATTTTCAGCGGTATTGTCGGGGATAACTTTAGAGTGGAAATCACCGATGGTTATACCGCAGATGGCTTAAATGGTAAAGATTTGCCCGGAATTGCCGGTTTGCAAGTCAAAGGTACCTTTATTGCCCGCGACATTTTAGCTTCATCTATGACAGAAAATGGCGGCGATGATGTGATTAGCACTGGCGGTGGCGACGATGTGGTTATCGGTGGCTTAGGTGACGATGTAATCGCTACTTTTGGCGATATTCGCCACGGCATCCATGACAATGATTTAGTCTTTGGTGACAATGCCCTAGTAACTTTGGCAGATCGCAATGGCGATGGCATTTCTGAGGTGATTTCTGCTACTAGCACGGGTTATAATGCAGATCAAGTGCAAGGCGTGGTTAGTTCCGATGATATTATCTTCACCGGCGACGGCAACGATGTGGTGGTGGGGGGCGAGGGCAGCGATCGCATTTATGCCTTGTCCCAAGCTGAACTCGACCCCGCTATTGTCAATGACTTATCTGACTTAAATCATTTACCCCAAGCTTTGCGCGATTTAAGCACTTTGCAAAACCGCAACACCGAGGGTTTGACCAGTTTGAGCATTAACTTTACTACTCGCCAAGCTTCCGACGATCAAAAGGTGGCCAATGGTGAAAGCGCTGGTGCCATAGCCGATGCTAATTGGAATAATGTTTATTTGTATAACAATAGGTTCTATGTGCATGGAAAACCTGAAAATAATCATTCTGAGGATTTACCTTTGACATACAGTCAGAGTGGTCTTGGGCAAAGTGCTGATGTTAAACTTGAAATTTATTCTTATAATGCTCGAGAGGGTAATAATTCTGGGAGTAATAACCACGGTAATGGTAGTTTGACTTTCCAAAATCATGGACAAGTGGATGGCGATACCGCCAACGGTAAACTGTTTAGTTCTTATTATGCGGCGCAGCAGCAAGAGGTGCTAGAATTGCGCATTAAGGGCATAAATAAAGTGGTGGGCAATGGTCAAAGTTACGATGTCTATGTGTATTTAGATAGCGCCAATATGGATTCAGACACCTACAACTACCTTTATCAAATATTGGGTAGTGCTGGAGGCAAATCCGAATCTCGCTACTTAAATGATTGGACTGGCAATAATTTCAACGGCGAGTTCCGCGAAGTTACAGCCACTTCTCCAGTTAATCCTAATGATTTAACCACCCCTCGGGTGGAGATGATTGGTAACTATGTGGTATTCCGCAATTATAGCGGCACCGATTTCACGGTGAAAATCCAAAATTATTATAGCGGTAGTGGTCAATGGCCCAAAAACTTGCCCGCCATTTCCGCGGTGCAGGTGGTGGCCTCCACCATGGTAGCCGACACTAGCGTATATGCCACCGGTGGCGATCACGACAAAGATGTAGTCATTGGCGACAACGGTAAAGTGAACTTTGCTTTGGATATTCCCTATGCCGCTGATGAAAATATCATGGATTATGGCAATAAAATTACCGAAGCTATTAGCATCCCCGGTAGCCTAAATGGCGATGCCGAGTTCTTAACTAACGATGTGATTTTCACTGGTAAAGATCGCGATGTGGTAATTGGAGGTGACGGTTCCGATGCCATTCATACTGGGCATGGTAACGATGTGGCCATTGGCGACAATGCTCATATTCGCTTCCATAATTTGACTCCGGTGGGCGTGTTTAGCCCCAACGCCGAAATCGTACTAGATCAGCATACCATAAACAATTACAACAACGGCACTTATTTGGATCAAAGCTCGGCTAA
Organism: Fibrobacter sp.; assembly: GCA_012511955.1. Lineage (GTDB taxonomy): Bacteria > Fibrobacterota > Fibrobacteria > Fibrobacterales > Fibrobacteraceae > JAAZFC01. The sequence continues at coordinate 2,736 of JAAZFC010000121.1, forward strand.
CAACTTTAAAAACGCATATCAAAATGGTAAAGTTTCGGGCGTAAGTACCGTGGGTTCGTCCCAAGGCGGCAATGATATTATTCATTCCGGTACAGGTAAAAACTTGGTGATTGGTGGGGAAGGCGAAGATATTCTCCTAAGTTCTGCCACCACTGACGCGGTTATCTCCACCGGTTCCGCTGTGGTCAAAAACCGTGATAATATGAAAAATCCCAGCGGTTTTGATCAAGCTTTGGCTGATTTAATGTCTCGCCTATCTGCTAATGATGCGGGAATATTCTCATCCTTTAAAGAGTACGACTTTAGTCGTTTGCAAAGCATAAGCAGTGTGCTTGAAAATGGTTTAGGAACAGAAACTGGTTCGGGTAGCGAGCCTGGTAATCAAGTAACTGAGGTCAACCTTTCCCACGGGCCCAAAGTGGTAAGCTTAGCAGCTGGCGAAACCATCAAAATCGTGTCTAGCACCTATCCTGGACAAGATAATCCTTGGTGGAATCCCGACATCATTTTAGTCCTCAATAGCGTAGGAGGGGCCAGCATTCCTGCAGCCACTCTCAGTTACCAGCTCAATGGCACAACTCATACCCGCACTTCTTCGAGTAGCTATTACACCACGCTGGACTTGCCGGAAGCTCCTAATGCCGCTGGCCTTTACGAAGTGTATTTGACGGTAGCAGAGACCTGCTCAATTAGCGTAATGTTGGGAAATGCTTGAGCGTAAGGTTTTTCATGAATCCTGGTATCGCATTGCCGAGTGCAGCTTGGCATTGCGGCCCAGTGTGCGGGTTACGCGACAATATTACCGTGGGGTATTGTGGTTTGTGCTTTACGAGCCTTTTACCAACCAATATTTTCGCCTTTCCCAAGCCACTTATGCTTTTGTTTCTCGTTTAAACCTGAACATCACCGTGGGCGAGTTATGGCAAAAAATGCTCGCGCAAAATCAAAAAGATATGCCGGGTCAAGGGGAAGTCATCGAGATTTTAACCCAGTTATATGGTGCAAACTTGTTGTTTTATGGCGATGCTGACGATGCCTCCCAGCTATTTGAGCGTCGCTCCAAACAAGAAAAAAAGAAAGTTCAAGCCACCCTGCTCAACATCTTCTTTTTGCGCATCCCCGTGTTTGATCCCGAAGCTCTGCTGTGCAAAATCAAACCCTTAATCGACATGCTAATCAGCAAATTTATGCTAATTGTCTGGCTTATTACCATAGGCGTTGCTATTAAATTTGGTTTAGAAAACATCGAAGCCATCACGGACCAAGCCCAAGGCATTTTAGCTCCCGACAACTTGTTTATGCTGTATATATCCATGGTGTTTATCAAATTACTGCACGAATTTGGGCATGCCAGCGTGGTGAAAAAATACGGTGGCGAAGTGCATACTTTGGGGATAATGTTCATGTTGCTCGCCCCGCTGCCTTATGTAGATGCCACAGCATCATGGTCTTTTCGTCAAAAAAGACATCGGGTTTTAGTGGGAGCCGGCGGCATGATTTTTGAGTTCTTTTTGGCTGCCATTGCCTTAATTATATGGGCTAATTTAGGTGGTGGGCCTGGTAAAGCTCTCGCATACAATGTGTTTTTCATCGCCTCGGTTTCTACTTTGCTGTTTAACGCCAATCCCCTAATGCGTTTTGATGGTTATTATATACTTTCGGATCTTACTGACACCCCTAACTTGCAAAAACAAGCGGTAAATCACATCAAATATGTGGTGGAGCATTATGTTTTTGGGCGGCAAAATACCGAAGCGGTGGCACACACTAACCGCGAAGCATTTTTATTGTTTTTTTATGGCGTAGCGAGCTTTATTTATAGAATCATTTTATTTACAGGAATCATCATAGGCATTTCTCGGCACTTTTTGATTTTATCGGTGATTATGGCCCTAATGCTCTTTGTATCTATGATATTAGTTCCCTTGGGAAAGTTTGTAAAATATGTAAGTCGTGGGCCTGAGCTAGCTTTGGTGCGATCTCGGGCCATGGCCATTAGTTTTAGCATTATCGGTGGTATTTTAACCTTGTTTTTTATGTTACCAGTGAGTGATGGCTTCACTGCCCCTGGGGTGGTGGAGGCCAAAAAATACGAAAATGTGGTGGTTTTAAGTTCAGGCACGGTAAAGCAGGTGTTAAAACAAAACGGTGAGCTTGTGGAGCGTGGAGATACGCTATTATTAATGCAAAATACAGAATTACTTCACCTTTTGGAGCAAAAATCTGCAGAAATTTTGGAAACAGAATTTCGTTACGCCCGTGCTTTGCACCATAGTCCCGAAAATATGCTGCCCATTAAACGCCGTTTAAAAGTTTTACGGCAAGAGCGCGAAGAACTGCAAAGAGACCAGCGAAACTTAGCAATTTGCGCACCCATTGCCGGGGTGTGGAACTCCCATGATATAGAAGATTTTGTGCATAAAAACTTGCATAAAGGCGATTCTTTGGGGCTAGTCCTTAATCCAGACAGCTTTGATTTTGTGGCGGTGGTTTCCCAAGAAGAAGTGGCGCGAATTTTCGCTGATAGTTTGCATGGCGTGCAAGTGCGCTTAAAAGGCAATGCTTTTACCCAACTTTATACCACAAAATTACAGGCTATTCCCGTGGCCGGGCACAATTTGCCTTCAGAGGCTTTAGGTTTTAGCGGAGGTGGTAATATCGCCACCCAATGGTCGGGTTATGGCATGGCTACAGCTGAACCGATTTATCAAGTGCGGGCCGCTTTGACAGAGCATAATCCCCAAGTTCCTAGACTACATGGCCGTTCGGGCAAGGTGCGATTTGCCCTCCACAGCAACCCTTTGGGGCTTCAATTAGTGCGCAAAATACGCCAAGCCTTGCAAAAACATTATCGGGTATGACCAACTTCACCAAAAATTATCGCCAAACTGCGGTGCGCAGCATCGAAAAAATCCCCACTGGTGCCGATGCTTGGGTTTGTAAATGGGTGGGAAAAATTAAAAGTCGCAGTAGTGTGCGGCGGCGCATTTTAAAGGCAGCGCAACAGATTTATACTTTAAACGAAGCATACCAAAAGCACACAGATCAGGACTTGCGAGCACAAATTTTGCAAAGCAAAAATAATTTGCGCGGTCGCATCGCCCCTGGGCAAGAACTTGCATATTTCGCCATTATTCAAGAAGCTGTAACTCGTACTTTGGGCTTTAAACCTTATGTAGAACAAATGGCCGGGGCTTTGGCTTTATATAGCGGTTACATTGCAGAAATGTCCACCGGCGAAGGCAAAACTGTTACCGCGGCAATGTGTGCGGTATTGCGAGGTTGGACGGGATACCCCTGTCATGTCATAACTGCCAACGATTATTTGGCGGCTCGAGATGCGGGAATTATGGCTCCGCTTTTTGAATTTTGTGGGGTCAGTGTGGGTGCGGTTACTGGTGAAATGAACCCGGAGCAACGCAAGGAGGGGTATGGCAAAGATGTTACTTATTCCACCGCCAAAGAGGTGCTGGCAGATTATTTACGAGATCGCATAGCTTTGGGCAAAGCTAACGGATTTTCTAAAAGATTGATAAAATCTTTGCAAAGTGAGCAAAAAAGCCGTGATTCTGAGATTGTGCAACGGGGAATTTTTACCGCTATTGTCGATGAAGCCGACAATGTGCTGATTGATGAAGCGGTAACGCCATTGATTATATCTCGCGAAAAAGAGAATCAGATATTTTATGATATGTGCCTAGAAGCTTTTGAACTAGCGAAAAATTTGCAAAAAGATGTGGATTATGAGGTGGATTATAAATTTCGCCGCATTAATTTATACGCCATGGAAAGTGAAAATAGCAACCCTTTTTTACAAGATTTAATGCGCCAAGCCCTAACAGCACGGGAACTGTTTCACTTGGACACCCATTATGTGATTGAAGATGAAAAAGTGGTGATTGTGGATGAATCCACCGGGCGTAAAATGCCCATGCGTTTTTGGAGCGATGGCCTGCATCAGATGGTGGAGTTAAAAGAAGCTTTAGAGGTGAGTCATTTAAAAGAGACCGAGGCGCGCATGAGTTTCCAGCGCTTTTTTCGCCTTTACCAAAATTTTTCAGGCATGACCGGAACCGCTAATGAGGCGGCAGCAGAGTTTTGGACTATTTATCGCACTCCAGTTATTGCCATTCCCAATCATAAGCCTTGTCGCAGAAAAGTTAGTCGCCTGCGCATGTATAGCACAAAGCAGCGAAAATTAAATGCGATTTTGCAAGAAATTCAACGAGTGCACGCTTTGGGACGGCCTATTTTGGTAGGGACAAAAACCATCGAAGAAAGCGAGCTATTGGGTGCTAAAATTGCAGAATTAGGCTTAGAATGTCACATTATTAATGCGGTACGCGATGAGGCCGAAGCTAGCATTGTAAAAAACGCTGGCCAAGCGGGAACCATTACCGTAGCCACCAATATGGCGGGGCGTGGCACAGATATTAAAATCTCTCCAGAAGTTGCGTCCATGGGTGGATTACATGTAATAGCTACCGAATCCAACAATTCTGCTCGCATCGATCGCCAACTTTATGGCCGCGCCGCCCGCCAAGGAGAGCCCGGCAGTGCTCAACATTTTGCCAGCCTCGAAGATGAACTCTTAAAGCGGTATTTTCCGAAATGCTTGCGAGCTTTTGCATGGTTAAACGCCAAATTAAGTGTAAAACTGGCTCAGTATTTAGCTGAACGCAAAGCTTACGCCAGTCGTTTGGCTGTGCAAAAAACCGATGTGTGGTTAGCTGAATCCCTGGGCTTTAGCGGCGACGAATTGTAGCAAGTCCCCGGAAATCTAGTTGTAATTTCGCCCCAGCAAGTCAAAACGCAGTTCATTTTCGGGTTTGTACTTCTGTTTTGGGAGCTTTAGCGGCACCGAAGCGCCACTGGATCGCACAATAATGTGCTGAATACTCCAAGGAGGCAAGTCAAACACAGGTTCGCTGGCGATATTCATTTCCCAAGGGGGGATTTCTGCATAATTTAAGGGGCCAAAATCCTCGCCGCCTTGATCGTTTAGAAATACTTTTTCAGAAGTGGGGCTGGGAGCAGAAAAGGTATAGCCATAGGCAATATTGGTGTGAGTGTAATTTTCAAGCTTAACTTTAGCGGTTTCCGCTTTATTTTGTGCATTTATTATCACTAAAGACACGCTGCCATCGGCGAAAGCACTGGCATAACACCGTACGCGATCGTGGTTTACGGGGGTGCTTTTTAGCATGAAATCTCCCCACATTTTTTGATAGAGATAGTAGTTGTAAAAGTTAGGGTGGGGGGTATAATTTCGCACATCGGGGCGACTTTCAGTAAGCATTCCTTGGTCCCCGGTAACCTCATGATACCCATTAGCAATATTCCAAAGGTTAATCAAACCGTAGCCGTGACGCATAAATTCCCCCAAAGCCATGGCGTTATAAATCGCAGAAATAGCTTGATTGTCTTTGAGCCCCGCCCGCACATTGTATTCCGTAACAGTCAAGGGAAAATGGTCGGGAGCTTTGTTGGTGTAACGCCCCACCATGGCGTGAATACTGTCTTTGGCCTTGCCTATCATATCGATGGAATTGAGCATATCATCTACGGTTACATCGTTAATATCGGGTTCCCAGGTAAAATATTCGTGATAAGCTAAAAAATCTGCTTTATCTTGAATATGGGGGAGCATTTGCCGCATCCAATAGCGATGCCCACCGCTTTGACGACCGTTATCTTGTTCTAAAACCACGGCGCCAATTTTTATAGTAGGATCGGCGGCTTTCATGGAGTCCACAAAAATCGCAAAACCTCTGCCATAGTCCTCGCCAGTAATGGTATCACCGTTTACTGACCAACCCGCTTGCCAACTTCCGTAGTTTTCGTTGCCCACTTCCCAAAAACGCACTTTTAAACCCTTTTCCTTGACATGGCGCACCCAATTTGCAGCGTAATGAGCGGCCTGTTCCACAGAATCGGGACCAGGAATAAAGCGTGCCAGAGAAAAGTTCACGCAAATTTGCGGTTCTGCACCGATTTTAAGAGCCAAATCAATCATTTCATCGGCGGTAAAAGTCCAAGTTTGCCGGGGACGACCTTGAATAGAGTCAGCGAAATTGTGGGTTAAATCCCAATGAATAGTACCATCCCACAGAAATTTATTAGTCCAATTGCCTCCAGGTAAGCGCAAAAATGGGATCTTGGCTTGGCGCAAATGTTCCAGACCATAATCTTCGTCTGTGAGTAGCCTTGTACCAAGCCACGGGTTGGTATTATTGGCAAAAATCCCTGGCAAAACCCGCTGAATAGAGTCTTGGGTGTTAATGCTAAAAGTTAAAGCTGGAGTTCCCGTGCTAGTCGCCTTGCTGGTGGTGATGCTTAAATCGGGTAGGGGACGCGACTCCCAAGTATCCGCAAAAAATCCGTGTTTGGCACTGGCAAAACTCAGCGTCCAAGGCAATAACAACGACAGCAACAATATCTTTTTCATAGCAATTCCTCGACTATTCTTAAAATAAGTTTAAAATGCACCAAGCGGTTGTTTGTTAATTGATAAAGATTAATATCGTGGATGTGCCACATTAATTAACCATTTACCATTTCCCAAACCTAAGCTCGGTTGAGTATTATAGATTTCCAGTCTCTCGCCAACCGGTCCAAGCAGGTTGGCAAAAGATTCTATGCAAAGGCTGGAGATAACTATAGCTTGACGAACTATAGCGCTATCTAACAGCGAAGCAAGAGCAGACGAGGTTACGGTCGCCGTAAGCATTATCAATCCTTCCCACCGCAGGCCAAACTTTGCCTTCGCGCAACCATTCCAAGGGGAAAGCTGCTTCTTCACGGCCGTAGGGCTTTTCCCACTCACCGAGCAAGTCATTTAGGGTGTGCGGCGCATTGTAAATGAGATTGTTGTCTTTGGCAAATTTACCTTCGGCAATGGCGGCGATTTCTTGGCGAATGGCAATCATCGCTTGGGCGTAACGCTCTAATTCTTCTAAAGGCTCAGATTCCGTGGGCTCAAACATCAAAGTATTGCCCACAGGGAAACTCACCGTGGGAGCATGAAAACCATAATCCATCAGGCGACGAGCAATATCCCCAGCTTCTACCCCTGTGGTTCTTTTAAATTCACGGCAATCCACGATAAATTCGTGGGCGCAATATCCTTGGGAACCAGTGTAGAGAATAGGATAATGGGGGGCCAAACGATGCATTAGGTAATTAGCGTTTAAAATAGCGTTTTGGGTGGCTTTTTTAAGACCATCTGCTCCCATCATGCGTATATAACCATAAGTTATGGGCAAAATCGACGCTGAACCCCAAGGCGCAGCAGAAACGGTGTTCAAATCGCTACCATCGGTAACGGGATGCTGGGGCAAAAAGGGTACTAAATGCTCGGCCACACCAATAGGACCAGAACCTGGGCCACCACCACCGTGGGGAATAGCAAAGGTTTTATGCAAGTTCAAATGACAGACATCGGCACCTATAAAACCAGGGGCAGTGAGCGCCACTTGGGCGTTCATATTGGCGCCATCCATATAAACTTGACCGCCAAATTTATGGGTGATTTCACAAATTTCCCTGATGCTTTCTTCAAAAACCCCGTGGGTGCTGGGGTAAGTTACCATAATAGCAGCTAAGTTTTCTTGGTGCTTTTCTGCTTGGACTTTTAAATGTTCCACATCGACATTACCTTTTTCATCGCATTTAACAGTAACGCAGGTGAGCCCAGCCATCACAGCACTGGCAGGGTTAGTACCGTGAGCCGAAGCAGGGATCAAGGCAATATTGCGATGACCTTGGCCAATGGATTCTAAATAAGCGCGAATTACCACCAAACCAGTGTATTCACCTTGGGCGCCAGAGTTGGGCATCAGGCTTACCCCGGCAAAATGAGTGATTTCGGCCAAGAGGTTTTCTAATTCAGTTATAAGCTGATTGTAACCTTCTTTTTGATCCGCAGGGGCAAAAGGGTGAACATTTCCCAATTCCGGCCAACTTAAAGGAATCATTTCAGCAGCGGCGTTGAGTTTCATGGTGCAAGAACCCAAGGGGATCATAGAATGCACTAGAGAAATATCTTTGCTTTGCAGTTTTTTCAAAAAGCGAATTAAAGCGTGCTCGCTATGGTAAATTTTAAACACAGGATAGTCTAAATAACTAGGAGCGGGCAGCTTTTGAGCTTCGGCAGGCACCACTTTAGCACCAAAAAGTTGCGCTAATTTTGCCACATCGGCAGCGGTGGTGCATTCATCTAAGGAAATACCAGCATCGCCGTCAGCAAAGCGGCGCAAATTGTAGCCTGCGGCCACCGCTTGGGAAAATATGTCATCGTGGGCTGCAATTTTGAGAGTATCGAAAAATTCAGTATGACGAACTTCTACCCCAGCGGCTTGTAGCGATTGCGCTAAAGTTTGGGCGTGATTTTGGGTGCGCAGAGCTATTTCTTGTAAGCCTTGGGGACCGTGATATATGGCGTAAGCTGTGCTTAGCACCGCGGGTAAAACTTGAGCGGTGCAAATATTTGAGGTAGCTTTTTCCCGGCGAATATGCTGTTCGCGGGTGCCTAAAGCCATGCGGTAGGCGGGGTTGCCATGCACATCTTTAGAAAGGCCTATGATACGGCCGGGCATTAAGCGCGTATAGCGCTCGTGGGCTGCGAGCCAGCCCGCATGGGGGCCACCATTTCCCATGGCTAAACCAAAACGCTGGGTAGAACCCACTGCTGCATCGGCCCCCATTTGCCCGGGGTTCTTCAAAATGCACTGGGCCAATAAATCCCCGGCCACGCCCACTTGTATTTCCGCTTCTTGTAATTTGGCGATAGCTTCGCTTAAGTCGCGAACTTTACCTTCTCCATCGGGATTTTGCACCAAAACGCCAAATAATTCGGGATTATCTGTGGGCACATCAGAAATGCAATTATATTCTTCAATATTAATATCTAACCACTTAGCTTTGGATTTGACCACCGCCACAGTTTGGGGGAAAATAGACCCTACTAAAGCAAAGCTTTTGGGTTTTTTACGACGGCTTTTGTGATATGCAAAAAACATCGACATGGTTTCTGCCGCTGCCGTGGATTCATCTAAAAGTGAGGCTCCAGTAATGGGCAAACCGCTGAGTTCAGCCACCACCGTTTGGAAATAAAAGAGAATTTCTAAGCGACCTTGGCTAATTTCGGCTTGATAAGGAGTGTAAGCGGTGTACCAACCGGGATTTTCTAAAATATGTCGTTGCACTGCTGGGGGAGTGATGGTTCCGTAATAACCCATGCCGATAAAGCTTTTTAATTGCTGGTTTTTGCTGACCAGAGCCTTTAATTCAGCTAAATATTCCCCTTCGCCCACTGGGTCTGGAAGATCCAATTCTTTGGTTAAAACAATATCTTTGGGTACTGTTTTTTCCACCAGTTCTTCCAGAGAATTTAAGCCCATGCTTTGGAGCATTTCCTTTTGTTGGGCATTATTGGGACCAATGTGACGCTGATAAAATGGACGACTAGACATGATACTCCTTAAAAACGAGCTTAATTTTTCTTTAAAAATAGAAAAAGAATGCAAAAAATCAGATTTCACAGAAATTATACATTATTTGCTAAATTTGCATAACACAAAAAGTGTATGTACAAGGAGTTATACCATAAATGAGTTTATCTATTCCATCTCCCGCTAATTTTATTGAAGATATTATCGTTGAAGATCTAAAATCGGGCAAGCGCACCAATGTACACACCAGGTTTCCCCCCGAACCCAATGGATATTTGCATATTGGCCACGCTAAATCTATCTGCTTAAACTTTGGTATCGCTCACAAATTCGCTGATTTTAATGGTCTCTGCAATGTGCGCATGGACGACACCAACCCCGCCAAAGAAGATATTGAATACGAAGACTCTATTAAAGCAGATGTGCGTTGGTTAGGTTTTGATTGGGAAGATCGGGAATATTACGCTTCGGATTACTATCAAAAGTTTTATGATTACGCCATTGATCTTATTAAAATGGGCAAGGCTTATGTATGTGAATTAACTGCGGAACAGATGACAGAATATCGTGGTACACTCACCGAAGCTGGGCGCAACAGCCCCTGGCGCGACCGACCCATCGAAGAAAGTTTAGACCTTTTTGCCCGTATGACCGCCGGGGAATTTCCCGAAGGTAAAATGCTTTTGCGCGCTAAAATCGACATGAGTAGCCCCAATATAAATATGCGAGATCCCGCTATATATCGCATCCGCAAAATACCCCATCACCGCATTGGTGACAAGTGGGTGGTGTATCCCATGTACGATTACGCTCATCCCCTTAGCGATTGGATCGAAGGCATTACCCATTCCATTTGCACCCTAGAATTTGAAGACCACCGTCCCTTGTACAACTGGTTTTTAGAGACTTTAGAACTGCCCAATCGCCCCCAGCAAATCGAATTTGCTCGCTTAAATTTGAGCTACACGGTAATGTCCAAACGCTTGCTTTTGCAATTAGTAGAAGCTAAGTTCGTGGATGGATGGGACGACCCTCGTTTGCCCACGATTTCGGGTTTGCGCCGCCGCGGTTACACCCCAGCTTCCATCAGGGAATTTGCCGATCGCATTGGTGTGGCCAAAGCCGATAGCATTGTGGATATTAACCTATTGTGGTTCTGTATTCGCGATGAACTTAATGCCACCGCTCCTCGTGCCATGGCTGTTTTAGACCCGCTTAAGGTGAAAATCACTAACTGGCCCGAAGGCAAAGTAGAAATGGTGCAAGCCCAAATAAATCCCAACGATCCCGAAGCTGGGTTCCGCGAAGTGCCTTTTAGCGGCGAATTGTGGATAGAACGCAGTGATTTTATGGAAGATCCTCCCAAAAAATATTTCCGCTTAGCCCCAGGTCAAGAAGTGCGTTTGATATCCGGTTATTATGTAACCTGCACCGATGTTATTAAAGATGATGAGGGCAATGTGGTGGAAATTCATTGCACTTATGATCCCGAATCAAAAGGGGGAACCACCCCAGATGGTCGTCGTGTGCGGGGAACCATCCATTGGGTTTCAGCGGCCCATGCGGTGGATGCCAAGGTGAACCTTTATGAGCATTTATTTACGCGGGAAAATATGACCAACTTGCCTCCGGACACCAAACCCATGGATTTTATCAATGAAAACTCCTTGGAAGTCAGCTCAGCGAAAGTGGAACCATATTTGCAAAGCATAGATGCTGAAACTCGTGTGCAATTTATGCGCCACGGATATTTTTGGCCTGACAAAGAGTCTTCCAGCGATGCCCTAGTGTTTAACCGCATTGTGGGATTAAAAGATTCTTGGGGCAAAAAAAAGAAGTAGTGATTTCGCGGACTCCACGGCGCTGGTCGCAACTTACTGCTTATTACTCTCCGTGGAGCTTGTCGCATACCCCAACTCAATCTCTAAGAATAGTTCTTTGGAATTTGCTGGATGTAATACAAGGCGCACACTACGGAGGCATGATTACTCCAGTTAAGTGTGGCACTTCCAAGAAAAACCGGCTTTAACAGGTTTTACTCAGAGAAGGACTCTCGCAAGGAGCCTGAAAGGCACTGAACATGATGTTCAGTGTCAAAGAAAAAACAGTGAGTAATACTATGCTCCAAACATAAGCTTGGTTGTGCTTAATGGACTTCCGAACTCTATACAAACCAGCTGATGCGGATTTGCTAAAATCTTTTAAACAAAGTTCAGAGATTTA
>JAAZFC010000122.1 GCA_012511955.1 Fibrobacter sp.
GTGAATAGTTCTGTTTATAAAATACTCCTAATAGAGGGCAACCAAAAGTTTGCCAATAAAGTTATTTCTAAAATTTCTGGGCACGATTTTACTATAAATCATTGTTGTAACGAAATAGAAGCTCAACACTTCTTAGATAAGCAAAAATATGACCTATTGATTACAGAGCTTAAAACATCTGCAAATAATAACGCCGACTTTTTTGATTTTATCAAGCAAAACCATCCAAATTTAAAACGCATTGTTTTAACTTCGGAAAATACTGATGAATTTATGGAGCTTATATCGCAATACAATATAGGCTTAGTATTGAACAAAAAAGAACCTGATGTTTTTTACAAACTAAAATCAGTGATAAAACAAATAAGAGCCCCCATGGCTTTTAGATTAAGCATCTATCTAAATCCCCATTCGAAAATAGAAACTGTAAAAGTTAAAACTTCTAAACAAATAGAAGCTATTAGCAAAGAAATTTCCAAATTATATAGCAATCACCAAAACGAAAAAAACATGCTTACAATGTTACAAGAACTTTTAACTAACGCAGTCTTTTACGGAGCTAGGCGCGAATCTGCAGAGGATAAGTCTCTTTGGGATCACAACTTTATTTTAGATGATTCTGAATGCATTATATTCTCTCACGGCAAAGACGAAGAGAAAATAGTTTTTAGCATTATGGATCAAGGTGGGCATTTAGATAAAAAGACGGTACTATATTGGCTCAACCGACAAACTACCCTTGATAAAAACGGACTTCCCAAAGGTATTATGGACAGCCATGGCAGAGGCATTTACATCGCCCGCAAAATAACAGACATATTGATAATAAACATTGCGCCTGGGGAAAAAAGTGAATGCGTGGTAATAAATTGGCTCGATCAGACTAAAAGTTGCAATAATAAGCCCTTATTAATCAATGAACACAAACAAAAAAACCCCCTAAAGTGAGCCTTAGGGAGCCTTAAAAACTATAATTTTCTTATCAAACGATATTAATAAAGTCTTTTGCGATTTTGATCAGCAATTTCTTTAAGTCTTTTACGACGAGCTGCTGTTACCATTCTTTTCTTAATTTCAGAAGGTTTTTCAAAACGCTGATTGCGTTTAACATCAGAAATTATACCGTTTTTTTCACAAGATTTAGTGAAACGCTTGAGAGCCCTTTCATAAGGTTCGTTTTGTTTTACAATAACTCCGATCACAATAGTCCTTTAAGTTGATATTTGTGGTACAAAGTTAGTTTTTTTTGAAGATATGTCAACTTTTAAATAAAAATTTGCTTATTTTAATAAATAATTACTTTGTAACTTGCATAATAACAATGAGTTAACTATTTTCTATTTATTGTAACAAACTGGAGACTCGCGTGAATTTTTCAAAGATTCTACCCCTAATTGTTTTTTCCTCCGTGTTGGTTTTTAATTCTTGCGTTAAAAACAAAGAGGAAGAAAGCAAAACAAGCCAAGATGAAAGTCCTATTACTGAAGAAGCAACTGAAGCGGAAGAGGCTCCTGAGCCTGAATTACAACCCATACAAGCTTCAGAATCTCCTTCTCAGCAAGCTTTTAGTTTGCAAAGTAGAACACCTTCTAGCATTAGTCCTGCAAGTTCGGGTTTATATACCATTCAAATAGACATTAAACCCACGCGTAATTCTGCTCAACGAGTTGTAGATAGGCTAAGCGGCTCAGGCATCCCTGCTTATATTGCAGAAGTTGATAATCCTGGCGATCTCGAAGGAACATATTACAGAGTTAGGGTGGGATATTTCTCCACAATAACAAACGCATCTGAATATGCAAAAAGCACTTTAGCTACCATGGGTTACGCTTGGTGGGTGGATAATCGCAAAAATGATGCCGTGGGCCAACCCAACGCAGCATCTCATGATTACTACGATGACTATTACGAAGATGATACCCCTGCACACCGCGATTGGAGTGATGAACCTGCCCAAGAGCCAGTAGCAGAAGAAGTTTATGAAGCTGAACCAGAAATTGATCCAGACGACGGTTGGGGCGAAAGGCAAGGCGAAGCTTCCCAAGCGCAACCTCAACCAGAGCCACAAGTAGCCCCTCCCACAGAGCCTCCCCCAGCTCCCCCTGAAGCTCCACCTGCACCTCCAGCAGCAGAACCTGCGCCTCAAGCAGAACCTGCACCCCAAGTAGCTCCCCCCGCGGCACCACCTGCTGCAGCTCCTGAAGCCCATGAAGACAACTGGGGAGATGATTGGGACGATGGTTACGACGATTGGGAATAATTTTAGAGAATATAGCCTTAAAAAGCTTCTGGAAACGGAAGCTTTTTTTATTTTTGTATGGTGAAAAAAGAAAATAACATTAAAAAGCAAACTGTATTCCCGGTATCTTTGGGATGTTCCAAAAACCAAGTGGATTTGGAAAACATACTCAGCGAATTTGTGCAGTCTAAATTCGACCTTAGCGAAAACATAGACGAGGCCGAATATATTATTATCAATACTTGTGGATTTATTGATAGCGCCAAAGAAGAATCCATAGATACCATATTGGATATTTGCCAAGCTAGCAGCCCAGAGCAAAAAATCATCGTCTCAGGATGCTTATCGCAACGCTACGCCGAGCAGCTTCCCCGGGAAATGCCCGAAGTGGATTTCTGGACCGGAAACTATGCCCAGGGTAAAATCCTCAAATTAATTGGCCATGCTAAATTGAAAGATTTATGTCCCCGCGAAGATATGCGCCGAGTGCGTTTGGGCAATACGCCCCACCACGCTTATTTGAAAATCGCCGAGGGTTGTAATCGCAGCTGTTCTTTTTGCGCCATTCCCAGCATTAGAGGCAAACAAAAATCCGTTGATATTGCCGATTTGGTAGCCGAAGCCCAATATTTGCATCAAAACGGAGTTCAAGAACTTTCGCTTATCGCCCAAGATCTCACCTATTATGGCAGGGAAAAGTCTGCAAACTACGACTTAGAAACTTTGCTGCGTTCACTTTTGGAATACACCGATATTCCCTGGATTCGCCTAATGTATGCCTACCCCGCCTTTATTAACGATTCTTTGTTGCAATTAATAGCGGAAAACCCCAGAATTTGCAAATATTTGGATATGCCCATACAGCACGCCAGCACCAATATGCTACAGCAAATGCGGCGCAATTATACTGGTCCCGAATTGCGCAGTCTTTTACGCAAAATTCGCCAACAAGTGCCAGATATTGCCTTGCGTAGCACAGTTTTAGTGGGTTTTCCCGGAGAAACAGAGGCTGATTTCCAAGAATTAGTGGAATTAATAGAAGAAGTGCGTTTTGACCGTCTAGGTGCTTTTGCGTTTAGTCCCGAGGAAGGCACCCATGCAAGCACCCTAAAACTCCCTCCAGTTTCTGTGGATTTAGCCATGGAAAGATACAATATCATCAATGAAAGGCAAAACTACATCTCTTTGGAACGCAACCAGAATCTCATAGGCAGCGAGATGACCATTATCATCGACGAAGTGGCCGAAGAAAGCGAGTTTCACTACTACGGTCGCTCCCAATGGGACGCTTTGGAAGTAGATAATGTTGTGCGCCTATTGGATGGCAGCGCCCAAGTGGGCGATTTTGTGCGCGTGCGGGTTGTTGATGCTTCCGCTCACGATTTAGACGCCACTTTCTTTTAAATTAGCAGGCGCACTACTTCGTTATGCGTCGGATCGGATTCACTCGAAATA
>JAAZFC010000123.1 GCA_012511955.1 Fibrobacter sp.
AAATTTGCGCCTAAAAAAGTGGCGTTTTTAGAGCCTCTAGTATATGAATTTCGGGCTTTTATCTTTTTTAAGAGTATTTTAACACTTTTTAGTCGGCAGTTTCCGTAGAATCTACATCACTTGCTTCCTGAGAACCATCACTTGCTTCCCAAGAGTTGAGAGCTTGGATTTGCGCTTCATTTAAAAACACCGAGCTTTTCAGTTGCTCCGCAATCTTGGCACTGGCATTAGAGTCTTGGATGCTCCACAAAGAATCCCCTTGCCTAAACATGGTGCGGTGATAATCTCTAATGGAATCTATGCCCCCCAAACGAGTGTAAATCAGCGAATCTAAGCTATCATTTAAATAATGCAAATTGCGTGCATCGGTATAGCATTCTTCAGCATTTAGCAACTCATCTTTTTCAAAAATTTCTGCACATTGGGCAAAATGTGCTGCGGAACGGCGTTTAATTTCCTTGGAATAGTACCAAAAACCGCCCACTATGGCTGCGATCACCAATAAAAAGATGATATCGCCCTTGCCCATAAATCCGCCACTATCTTGATTTTCTTTCTTTAAAAAACTTACCATAGCACCAATTTAAAAAAATACTCAGCTAATTACATTAAATTTGAAGGCTTTTCTATGAACCAGCCAATTTTCCACGCTTTTACGCAATAAAGGAGCAAAATTACGCTTGGTATCTCCTGGATGCAACACCAAACGCGGCACCGAATTTATCAACCCCACTCCAAACATACTAATACGCAATGCCAAAGCAGAAATCTGCGGAGGAAAGCCCGCAAAACTAAAGGCTATACTAGAAAGATTAATATCTTGGCTGTACAAAGCAAAACGACTTTCCACCCAAGGCCACAACTGCAGTGCTTCTGCCACAATATTGGCACTTCCCCACCAAGTGGGCGCCACAAAGCCCACCGCCTGGCCCAAACCCAGCTTTTCCCAATGCTCATAGCTGTGATGCAACAATTTCGTAGCATCTTTTTTAGATAAACCCGCAAATTCCGCCTCATTAGCAGTGATTTTTTGCAAAGCTCTCCCACAAAAACTTCGGGGAAGGTCTAAATCGCTCTGATGCTTCCAACCATGCACCATCAACTCAAAACCCTGCTCTTGCCATTGCTGCAACTGCGCCAAAAAATCACCATCTTCGGTAGAAAACAATCCCGGAACCACCCCCAAAACCAAGTTTTGCACCCCCCAATCCTGCAAATTAGCTATATCGTCAGCAATTTTATCCATAGAAGCTGGCCACACATCGTGGAGTTCTATTATATAGGTGCTATTTCTATGTTTGCCCATATTACAAAGATAAACGGTAAAAAAAAATAAAGTTTAATATCGCCGCAGAAAAGGCAATCGCAGCAAATAACTTTGGGGAATTTGTTAAATTGTGGGATAAATTATGAAATATTACTTAGCCACCTATGGCTGCCAAATGAATGAATACGACTCGGCCATGATCGCCTCCATGCTCGAAGATGTAGGCTATTATGAGACTGAAAACGCCGAAGATGCCGATGTGATATTGGTGAATACTTGTTCGGTGCGCAAAAAAGCCGAAGACAATATTTATGCGCGAATTTCCCAACTCAAACCATTAAAACAAAGCAATCCCGATTTGCGCATAGCAGTTTTAGGCTGTATGGCCGAAAATCATGGCGCTAAAATCACCGATACCCTTAAACATGTGGATTTTGTGGTGGGTCCTGATCAATATCGCGGCTTGGTGGATATATTAGCATTGCCTCCCAGCAAATCTCCCCACCGCCAACAACCAAAATCCGTGCTAGTGGGTTTTGATTCCGCAGAAAATTACGATGACAATTTTGCCAAAATTCTTTCGCCATTTTCTACCCATATAACTATTCAAAGAGGGTGCAACAAACGCTGTGCCTATTGCATTGTACCCTTTACCCGAGGCATTGAAAAATTCCGCCCAGTAGAAAGCATTTTAGCCGAGGTGCAAAAAGCTGTGGATAAAGGCGTAAAAGAAATATCGCTATTAGGGCAAACCGTAAACAGCTACCGCTACGAAGGCAATAGTTTCGCTAACTTATTGAGCAAAGTCGCAGAAATTAAGGGCGTAGAAAGGTTGCGTTTCACCTCGCCCCACCCACGGCATTACACCGACGAACTTCTCTGGGTTTTAACCCATACCCCACAAATAAGCCCCCATACGCACTTACCACTACAATCTGGCTCCAACGATATTCTCAAATCCATGCGCCGCCAATACGATAGTGAAGATTTTTTGGCCATTGTGGAATATTTGCGCGCCAGCGATCCTTTTTACGGCGTTACCACCGATATTATCGTAGGTTTTACTGGGGAAACCGAAGAAGATTATTTACAAACTCTCGAAGTAGTTAAGCACGCTCAATTTGACCACGCTTTTATGTTTGCATACTCCCCCCGCGAAGGTACTGAAGCTTTTGACTGGCCCGATTCAATTTCTGAAGCAGAAAAGCACCGCCGTTTACAAAAACTGATTGACTTGCAAAATGAAATCACTAGACAGCGCTCGCAAAACATGATAGGCCGTGAAGAAAAGGTCTTAATTGAGCGTCCCAGCCCCAAAAACCCTGAAGAATGGATGGGTAAAACCGGCAATTTCAAAAATGTTGCACTCCCAGCTGATTTTTCACCCCAAGCTGGAGATATAGTAACTGCTAAAATCACTGAAGTCAGAGGCTGGACTTTACGAGGTGAAGCTATTAATTTATAATGAGGAAACCATGCGATTATTTTTACTTTCTTTTTTAATTCTTAGCTTCAATGTTTGGGGTCAAAATCCTTGTGACGAAAAAACCACCCAAGCAACACTCTTAGAAGCTCAAAAACTGTACATTTCTCAACAATGGGCAGAAGCTACGGAAAAGTTTGTTGAAGCTATACCTTGCCTACCCGGAATGCAAAAACTAGAACCCAAACTATGGTCCATTCGCTCTCTAGCCCAAGACAGCGCAACTATTGAAGAAGCACTCTCCCAACTGGATACACTTATTGTAAGCATTGAGCCAGAGCAAAAAGAATATTTAAATGTAATGTTAACCAGCGTTGGCGCTCTACTCCAAGCAGACAAAAATATGGAAGCATGGAAGTCCTGGCGACAAGCAAAACAGGTCAGTCTAGGAAGAGACCATACTCAACTCCATGCCCTTTGCCTACAATTAGCAGAAAGAATTGATGATCCCAAAATAAAAAAAGAATGTAAATCCCTAAAAAGTCTTAAACTGCAAACCCAAATTGCAAAAAGTACCATTACTAGCCCACTCACTCCTCCTATTATTAAAACCGCAAAAAATCAAAATGGTGAAGGAAACTGGGTGTTGCAATTTGGCGCCTTTGGCGTAAAAAATAATGCGGAATTACTGATGGAAAATTTGAAACAACAAAACATTCCTTGTCGTATTGTCACGAAAAACGCAGCCAACCGCGTACTGTGGTTGGTACAAACTCAAGCTTTCGCAAATAAAGAAGACGCTTTGCAATATGGTACCACCACGCTTTTGCCTCTACAGCTTGATTTTCAAGCAATTCCTGCACAATAAATGGTTTTTGCAATTATTCCACATTATTTAACGAGTTTTAAGGATTTATTTTGTATATTTTTTCATAGTAAAAAGGTCACTCCTTAGCCGAGGTGGTGAAATTGGTAGACGCGTCGGACTCAAAATCCGATAGAGGCAACTCTGTGGGGGTTCGATTCCCCCCCTCGGCACTAAACTTTGAGAATGTGATGCACAAACTGAGTATATTGTTTTTAGCACTAATGATTGGCTTAGGCCAAGCTATAGCTTACGATTTTGATGATTCGGAATCCTATGGTGGAATTTTTGATGATGAAGAATATAGTAGTACCGAAAGTTCCAATGATTCTGAGGACTCCTACTCCACTGAAGATTCTTATACAGCAGAAGAAACTTATTCCACTGAGGCTTCTTATTCATCCGAAGAACCAAGCTCCACAACCATTGAAGCATCAGCTAGTCAATGGGATAATTTAAGTTATGAAGAACTAGGACTTTCTCAATGGGAGTTTCAACAAGTAAAAAAGTCGAATTTAACTCGTAGCAAATTACTTTCTCTTTTAGAAATAGGCGTAAGACCTGCAGAATATTTACAAAAACCTTGGGAACAATTAGGTGTAAGTGAAGACCAATGGCTTAACGAGCGCAGTAAAGGCTTAGAAGATACTGATATTGATCGCTCGTACCGAAATAATGCAAACAATCAGTCTTATGCTTATTTAAGTTTATTAGTTCCTAGTTTATATCAATGGAAGGTAGATAAAAAGGCTGAAGCCATTTCTATGAATGTAATTTGGGGTTTAAGTGTGGGAGCAACTGTCTATTTAGGTTTAACCAGTAAAAACAAAGAATACTTTTACACCATTCCTGTGATTGCAGCCGTTCATATTTGGTCTTTTGCTAATGGCTTATTAGAAACCCAATGGGAAACTAATCCCGATGCCAATAGATTTTCTTGGGGCGTTGCTCCTAATTTTGATGGTGGTTGGGCAGGAATATGCCAATGGCGCTTTTAGTTTAAAATTATGCTTGTAGAATTTTTAAAATCAAAGATACACAGAGCCACAGTAACTGATGCTAATTTAGAATACGAAGGGAGTATTAGCATTGATCGTGCCCTTATGGATGCCGCAAATATCAAAGTCAATGAAAAAGTTCATGTACTTAATCTAAACAATGGTGAAAGATTTGAAACTTATGTTATAGAGGATGAACGCGGTTCAGGTACTATTTGTGTTAATGGAGCTGCCGCTAGATTAGTACAAACTAATGACTTGGTAATTATTGTATCTTATGGCTTCGTAAATCATGAAGAAGCAAATAAACATAAACCCGCAGTGGTAAATGTTGATGCGAAAAACAAAATCAAAGGTGAAACTCTACCTGGCTATAGAATGCAACCAAACTTTGACTAAGAGGTGAGCATGAAACTGTCTCAATTATTAGTATGTGCATTAGCGATTAGCGGAGCTTGGGCAAGCTCTGTTCCTCACAAATATGAGCCATTTTCCAAAGAAGATCTCTATAGAAAAAACTCCCTTCAGTTGCAAAATCCCAAAGGTTTTTCCATGCAACAAAGTTATTCCATGCGTTTTAGTGGAGGATCTTTTGGTAGTACCAGCGCGGGAGTTTATCTCAACACTCTAAGCTACGAATTTAATATGCCTTTAACCCTAAGTGTAGATATTGGCATGTACAATATGTTCCACACTTCTATGCAAAATCCATCCATGGAACGCTATAACCAAAACTTTCTCAGTAGCAAACCGCAATTTTTAATTCCTCGTATCGCCTTAGATTATCAACCCACCGATAAAATGAGTTTTAGCATTCAATTGTTAAACACAGATCATGCTTATAAAGCTTATGGTATGGATTATTGGGGTTATCCTCGTTGGAGGCAACGCTGAATCGTCTTATTTTATGCCTAAGCGTGTTTTTTTTAGCCGCTTGTGAGCCAAAAATGGAAGAACAAGAAAATAGTTTCCCCACTCCTGGTGAAATACAG
Source organism: Fibrobacter sp. (assembly GCA_012511955.1). Classification (GTDB taxonomy): domain Bacteria; phylum Fibrobacterota; class Fibrobacteria; order Fibrobacterales; family Fibrobacteraceae; genus JAAZFC01. The sequence goes on from JAAZFC010000123.1 coordinate 5,546, forward strand.
ATTTTAAACTCTTGCGGAATTCCCAAAGTAGCAGGACAGTTGCGCACCTTGCTAATAGCCCAAGGTTTTGATGTGGTAGAAGTTGGCAACGACAACTATTGGAACTATGAAGAGACTCTTGTAGCTTTGCGCAATCCTCATTGGCCAGGTGCAAAGAAATTAGCTAAAATTCTAAAAACAGACAATATTATTCCTTTAGAAAACCCTTTAAAAATGGTAGATGCCACAATTTATGTAGGCAAAGATATCCACAAGGTTTTAGATTATGACAAAAGATAAATCCACCCCCAAACTCCCTGAAAGCGCACAATTAATAGCACAAACCATGTTTGAACTACGCTGTGAAGATGTCAAACTAGTTGATTTGCGCGGCATTAGTGATGTAGCAGATTTTTACATTGTAGGAACCTGTGGAAGCGAAGCACAAATGCAAGCAGTTTTAACTGCTTTACAACGGAATTTCCGCAGCAAAAAGCTTACATCCTTAGGTATAGAGTACAAAGCTGGCGTACGCTGGGCGGTATTCGATGCCGTGGATGCTATGGCCCATTTGTTCGAAGAACAAGCCCGCGACGAATACGCCTTGGAAAAATTATGGAAAGATGGCGAAATTTCAGACTTAAAAGCTGAAGAATTCATTTCTGATACGGTGGGAGAAGACAGTGGCGACGAATTTATTTAAGCAAGAAATCGCAGAAGCACTTGCAAACACAGAGCTTTTCACCAAAGAGCAAGTTTTGGGTTTAATGACTATCCCCCAAGACCCTCAACATGGTAATTTTAGCGTCCCCTGCTTTAGTTTAGCCAAAACTTTGCGCAAAGCTCCGAAAATCATAGCGGAAGATCTCAGCAAGCAAATATCTTTGCCCAGTAGTGTTTCTAAATGTGAAGCTATAAATGGATATCTTAACTATTATATAGATCCACAAATATTGTTGCAAAAAATTCTTAGCGCTGTGGCTGAACAAGGAGAAAAGTTCGGACACCTCCCTTCGCAAAATAAAACCGTGATTATCGACTATTCCAGCCCGAATATTGGCAAAGAATTAGCGTTTCACCATATTCGCAGTACCATGATTGGTCATGCTCTGAGTTGCATCTACCAAGCCGCTGGCTATAAGGTTATACGCATAAACCATCTAGGAGACTGGGGCACGCAGTTTGGAAAGCTTATTGTTATGTACTTGCGGGCCGAATTACCCACAGATGTCGAGAGCTTAGCCAAGCTCACGGTCAAAGAATTAAACCTGCTTTACACGCAGTTTTCAAAAGCTGCGCAAAAAAAACCAGAAATGGAAGACGAAGCTCGTGAAGTTTTTGCCAAACTAGAAGCTGGAGATGAGTTTTACCGCTCTTTGTGGGAGGCTTTTAAAGAAGCCACCCTCAAAGAATTGCGCCGCATTTATAAGCAATTAGGCGTAGATTTCGACTATTACACTGGGGAATCCTTTTTTGAAGATCTTATCCCTCCAGTAATAGACGAACTTAAAGCCAAAAATCTTCTCGAAGTAAGCCAAGAACGCGAAGTGGTCATGCTCGAAGACTTGGATTTACCCCCCTGCCTAATCCGCAAAAGCGATGGTTCCACCCTTTATGCCACCAGAGATTTAGCTGCGGCTATTTATAGGCAAAAAGAGTATGCTTTTGACCGTTGCTTGTATGTGGTGGATCAAGGCCAAGCACTACATTTCAAGCAAGTTTTTGCGGTGCTTAACAAAATGGGCTATGCTTGGTCAAAAAACATGGTGCATATCCCTTTTGGGCTAATTTTACATCAAAATGAAGATGGCAAATGGGAAAAAGGCAAAACTCGCACTGGAAGCGCTAGCTTGTTGCGTGATGTTATAGCCGCTGCCCAAGAAAAGATTTTAGAACAAATCCAAGAAAAAAACCCAGATTTACCCGATGCCGAACATGTAGCTATGCAAATTGGCGTTTCGGCCCTGACCTTTAATGACCTTAAAAACCGCCGTTTGATGGATGTGAAATTCGATTGGGATAGTGCGCTGAGTTTTGAAGGTGCCACTGGCCCCTATTTGCAAAATGCCCATGTGAGACTTTGCTCCATTCAACGCCGGGCGGGTTACCAAGTGGAGCTTTCCCAGGTAGATTGGTTCCACCTCACCGACGATTACAGCATGGAATTAGTGCGTATTATCGACCGTAAAAGCACTCGCATTAGCCAAGCCGTAGAACACGATGAGCCTGCGCTTTTAGCCCAATACGCCTTGGAAATAGCCGAAGCAGCCCATCGCTTTGTGCACCATAATCGCGTTTTAGGCTCTGCAGAAGAAAAATCCCGCCTGTTTTTAGTGCAATGCACACAAATTGTGTTAAAAGATGTGTTAACTATGTTAGGAGTGTATCCCATTGAGGCCATGTAATGCACCCCATTTTACAAAAAGCCCTTCAAGGAAAACGCTTAACTAGCGACGATGCCCTAGAAATCTGGGAAAACATCCCTTGGACCCAAGTGGTGGAAGCTGGACACACCCGTCGCTTACAACTTTTACCCAAATTAGAGGTGAGTTTTACTGCTTATAGGCTAATTAATTACACTAATGTATGCGATGTAAACTGTAGCTTTTGCAGTTTTAAAAATGAAGTCAATTCTAAACAAGCTTATGTTTTAAGTTTAGAAGAAATTAAAAGCAAGGCTTTAGAAGCGAAAAAACAAGGGGCAAATCAGATAATGTTTCAGGGAGGCGTACACACAGGCATAGAACTGCAATATCATTTAGACGCACTAAACTTGTTGCATCACGATCTGGGTATGCATGTGCGGGGATATTCCCCCATTGAGCTTTGGCGCTATGCCCAACATTGGCAAATGCCCCTAAAAGATTTACTAGAACTCTTAAAAAAAGCTGGTTTAGGCTCCGTGCCAGGAGCTGGAGCGGAAATTCTCAGCGAATCCATGCGTAAAAAGCTTTCTCCGCACAAATTGAGCGCAGAATTGTGGTGCCAAGTCATGGGGGAATGCCATAAAGCAGGGCTGGAGGGATCCGCCAATATCGTTTTTGGCTCCGACGAAAGTTCTGCGGACATCATTGAACATTTAAACGCTATCCGCACCCAGCAAGATGCCACCGGTGGTTTTAATTCCTTTGTGGCTTGGAAGTTCCAAGCTCAAACCAAAGATTTTTACTTGCGCCATATACGCGGAGATGAATATTTAAAAATGGTGGCATTGTGTCGGCTGTTTTTAGACAACATTAAGCATATAGAAGCCTCTATTTTAGTTATGGGACCAGAGCTTGGCGAAATGGCGCTCTACAGTGGTGCCAACGATATAAACAGTTTTGTTATAGAAGAAAATGTATTGCGTTCCCGAGGGCTTCGCAGCAAACAAGCAGCTATTAATTTTATTCAGAGAGCGGGCTTTAAAAGCTTATACAGAGATTTTAACTTCAACTCTTTTAGCCCTGTTTAAAATGGCAGCGTTAGATCGCAATGCCGATATGATGATAGTTCAAAGCGGTACCGCTTCCCAAGTACGAACTTGGTCTTTGGTGCTTTCTAGCCAGAGTATTCCCCATATTTTTATAAAAAACGAAGACGGAATCTGGGAAATTAAAGTAGAAGAAGATCATTTATACGCTGCAGTAAAGCAAATAGAGCTCTATGAACGAGAAAACACTTTTAAAAATGAAATTGCTGCCCTTCCTCCCCTAAGATTAAGCTTACAACCTTTGTGGATTTTGCTGGTTCCCACCATAATTTCAGTACTCAGCGCAGAAGTTTATACCCTGCGCATACACGGCATAAACAAAGCTAGCGCAGTACTGCAAGGCGATTGGTTTCGCACCATCACTGCACAAACCTTACACGCCAATAGCCATCATTTAGCTAGTAATTTAATTTCTGGATATTTTATTTTAAGTTTGCTTTCGGGGCGCATAAATTTAAGCCGTTTAGCCACCCCTATTTTAATCACCGCCGCGGTGGCTAATTTTGGCGTAGCTTGGACTTGGAAAACCAATTTTAACTCTCTAGGATTTTCCACTTTTGTTTTCGCCGCTCTCGGCGTTATGGCCTCTATAGAATGGCGACTTTTAGCTCCGAACACTATTGGAAAGTTCAAACGCTTTGAAGCCTTTTTTAGTTCTTTATTTATCGCTATTATGATGGGTTTAGGGGAAAACAGCGATATTCTAGCTCATTTCTACGGTTTATTCCTGGGTATGTTTACTGGACTTGCACTTCCACGCCCTTGGGTAAAAACAGGAGAATGGCGTATGCTGGACGGCCTTGGTGTAGGGAGTTTTGTGCTAATTATCGCACTATCATGGCATTTAGCCCTAAGATAAGCATATTCGTAGCTTTAGACTCACACATTTTGCGTATAAATAGTATATTAATATTTATAAATATGTACCCAATTAACGGAAGTTTTTTACTAGCAACAGATGTGCTTAGCGGTTCTTACTTTGAGGACACCGTGATTTTTTTAGTGGAACATTCAGACGAAAGTTCTTTCGGTTTTGTGATTAATCGTTCCGCACGCATTCCCATAGACGAAGTTTTTGCCGGTTTTAATGCAAAAAAACGCAAACCTTTTAGGTTCTTTTATGGCGGCCCTGTCCAAGAAGATTCTGTGCATGTTTTAGAAATAGGCAAGCCATTTTTTGAGCATACGCCAGAGATTTCATCAGGTATTTGGTTAAAAATTGTCGCAGACAACGAGCAAATACCTATTTTAGATCTATTTTCCAATGATACCACTAGAATAATACTTGGATATGCTGGCTGGTCCCCTGATCAATTACATTCTGAAATAGATCAAGGTTGTTGGGAAGTGGTTAACCCCCACCCTTTAGAAATTTTTAGCACCCATCGCGATGAAACGTTCAACACCCCCGCCGAATTCAAAAAAAACTACATCCTCTCCTAAATCATTAAAAGGTGCGGCTCATCACAATGCATTGCAACAAGTGCATTTAAAAGCTAATGGCTTGAGGATTTCAGGCTTTAGCATTTCTGGTTTAAGTTCTTATATGCAAATGCCAGACTTAAATTTGTGTTTTGATATGGGAGAATGTCCTCTTTCAGCTATTGGTTTAAATCATATTTTTTTAAGCCATGCCCATGGCGATCACAGCCGTTGTTTATTGCGCCATCACAGTTTACGCAGAATGATGAATGTACACCACGATGCCTTTTACTATCTCCCTGAAGAAATTCATAAAGATGCTTTAAATTGGATTAGGTACGAAGCTATTTTTCAAGGAGTAAATCCAGAAAAAGTTGAATTTCCCAAAATATTCCCTGTCAAACCTGGGGAATGGCATGCCTTCGCCCATAGACCTGACTTGGTTTTTAAAGGTTTTCATGTAAAGCACTCCATCCCCTCCATGGGATTCACTGTAGCCCTGCACAAAAAAAAGCTTAAAGATGAGTATTTAAAGCTCAATCGCGACGAAATCATAGCTTTACGCAAGGAAGGGTTAGAAATCACTCGAGAAGTTTACGAAAATCAAGTGAGTTATATTGGCGACTGCACGGGGGAAAGCCTGCTAGAGCAGAGTCATATTTGGGAATCTCCTGTGGTTATTTTAGAGTGTACTTTTATTGATGACGATGAAGAAGAAATGGCAAGACTAAGGCAACACACTCATTTACAAGAGATTATTAGAGCTTATAAAAAACACCAAAATAATAACTTTGAACAAACTATAGTCTTAAAACATTTCAGTATGAAATACGGACGCAAGTATATAATCGAAAAAGTTAAAAAAGAGCTAGAAAAAGAAAACTTAACTGATAAGTTTAAGATTTTTCTATAGGTTCTGTTACAATAGTGCAAGTACTGCACTCTGTGGTAGCGCAACTTCCAGTGGAGCAGGAGGATTCATTACTAGAACTCCCACAACCACACCCTAAAGCTGACTCGCCTTTAAGCATCAATTTCAATGAAAGTGCAATAAAGAAAAATAATAGCACAGCTAATGCAAATAAGAAGTTCATCATAAACTATAAGTTACAATAAAAAACGCCCCGCAGGGCGTATAAGGTTAAAATATGTGATGGAAGCTTATTTTTGCTAGACCAGAGCGATATTCGTTTTGTGGGTTATCACTATGCCAAACTCGACTACCTACTAACATAAATTCAGAGTAGAAGTTCCACTTCCAATTCACCCTCAAACCCAAACTTAAATCAAGATTTTGATGTTCAAACTCTTCTAATTGCTGGTATTTCTGCTTAGATCTCACCCAATAGAGGTCTGAAAGTGCAGTATAGCGAGGGGTTATCTTTAATTCCAAATTGTTAGACAGGTTCCACTCCCTTTCTTCTTCCCCTTGGGTGTCAAAATGACGCCAACGAGGAGTAAAGCTCAAATGATTGGTCAAACCAGCAACCACCGTACTCAAAGACATAGGATAGCTGTATTCTACCCAACTATTACCATGGGGAAACCAAGCTAATTTAGCTAGAGTGCTGTCTTGCCAATCGTAGTCATAGAGGACTTTTTGTTCGAAATCTGAACTTTCAAAACTCAAACGAGTTTCAGCACCTAAACGCCAAATAAAATTCTTCTTATGCCACTGAATTCCAGCTGCTATTCGGTGTATATGATAATCTTCCCGATAACCCTGAGCCAAATCTAGGCCATGGGTGCTTATAACACTTTCTAATTCATTAACTCTGTCTAAATCCAATTCATGCTCTTTTTCTTCAATGATATACTTAGTAGTTTTCTTGTCTTTACGAGGAGCAAACCAAGGGTCTATTAAAATTAACTCGGGAAATTTTTCGGTGATATTTAAAGTGCGAGGCTGATTTTGGGAAGTTTTGAAAAAGCCATAACTCAAATCCATATTTAATTTTTCACTTAAGTTAAAGCTATTATTCATATTGAAGTCATGACTAAAACGCAAGCGATTTTCATCCATAATATGCTTTTTTTCCCAATCTTCATTAGGATCTAAACCCAAAAGTGAGCCTTCGTAAAGCCCGAAAAAATTTGTGGAAGATTCAGCGCTAGCATTTTCTGCTAAAGCCATGTAATCTACTGAAATCTGCCATGATTCCCAGGGGTTTAAAAAGCCTAAAACACCATATTCCCTGCTGTTTTGCAACAAAGAGTTAGCTCCAGGAGACATATAGTTTAAACCAGAATATTGACCATAAAAGTTTAAATCTAGCCAAGATAGTTTCCAATCCAAAGATAATCTCGCAGCTAAATGTTCCTTGGACCAATTAACTCCCCCAGTGCGATCAGCTTCTATTTCTTTCCATGCTGCTGCTTGTTTTTTCTTTACTTCTTTCATTAAAACAATCAAAGAATCTTGGGCTTTAGATAAAGAAATGTTTCTGTTAAAAATCTCATATATTTGATCATTACTGGCAGATCTTATGGCATAACTCCCCTGTTCTAACCAGGGATTTGCAACTAAAGAGACTGTGCGCAAACCTTCACGCATAAAAATCTCATCCATGATTTTTTGCGTTAAAGCCTGAGCGGTATCCGCTTTGCCCACTGCCATATCTGCCCTTACACCAAAGCTTTCTAGGGCATTGTGCCAGTTTAAAGACGCAAAATAGTTATTAGCATCTACCACAGGCTCTGCAGTTTGTACTTTACCGATATCGTAGCGAACCAATAAATCTTCGCGTTTGCGCTCAGCAAATAAAGCTCCTACTTGCATTTTAGTGTTGTTTAGAGGGCGCAAATAAACGCTTCCCATAGCTGATAGTTCTTGGGGAATAGCTTGCCCTTCTTCAGTGTATTGGCCAAAAATATCGGGATGGCGTGCATCCAAAGCTAAAGGTTTTTGACTTTCCCCCACAAAGGCTTGCAAACCAAAAAACGAGTTGCTGCGCTCTCCGACTTTAAGATCAAGTTGATAGTTTGCTCCCAACACATTAAATCCATCCACAAAAATCGGGCTTAAACTAGCATTAAAATCACCCAAGGTTAAACTTTGTAAATCAGAGCTATAGCGAGCAAATACCGGATGTGCTCTAAAATAATTCCAACGATTACTCTCCATTTCCCCTTGAAACTCTATACTACGCCCTGCAGAACTTTCTAAAAACATATAAGCATAAGCATCCGCAAAAAAGCTTTCTGGGGCAAAGATATTAGGATACTTTTCCCCTGGAGCAACTATGCCACGCAAAGAACTTTGAGGTTCTCCGCTGCGGTTCTTTTTAGTTATTACTTTAGAATATCCTCCTCCGTATCCTATATTTCCGTATAAATTCCAAGTTTCCTCTTCAGTAGCCACGGTATCTCCTCCATGAACTGCCTCATAAAGTAAAAAATCACTGTATAGATTCACTTCTGGAAATCTATTTTGGGCTATGGCTTCAGGTATGCGCTGAAGATTTTGACCATTATTCTTTATGCCCTTTCTGTACTCTGGAGCAAAACCACTGGGACTAACAACAGCAACTTTATTTTGCTCTATTTTGTTGTTGGCAAGTTCATAATGTGCTTGGGGCAGTAAAAACAAAGCATTGTTATTATCTGTAATGTTACTACCTAATAAACTCATAAAACTGTGATCCATGGCGGCAATAGCTGTATTGTTATGATGCAAGTTGAGTTTTTGAGCACGGAAATAACTAGAATTTGCCAAATGAATAGCAAGGTCTTTGTTGTGAGAAATTTCTCCACTATTAATTTCTAGTTGGGAATTACGGGCATATATAGCTCTCGAAGCTGAATTGTTTATTTTAACATTATTTAATACTAGGGAGGAGTTTTCTATGTGCAAACTCACATCCCCATGGGAAATTTCCACAAAGTTTAATTCTGATGGTTTATTACCCGTAATTTGAATACGGTCCCAATCCCCTGCAGTTGGATTGTTAGACATGGACGAAAAACGCACTGGTTCAGCGGCTGTTCCGCTAACTTTTAAACTTCCAAAAACTTGGAGACCACTCTTGCGCTGAGGGCTAAAATGCACTTCCACCCCCTCCTCTACAACCAACTCTTCTCCTGCTGGTACTTGTACAACCCCTACAATCAAATAAGGAGAGTTTGCTTTTGATAAAACTCCAGTTAGGGTGCTCTTATTCAAAATTGTAATAGTTGATAACCCTGCAAGCATAGAATCTTTTAAGACTGTCTCTTTAGCTTTTGGCGCATCGATACTATCAACCGCGACCATAGCCTTTGCAAGGGTAGTATCATCCTTAGCCGTAGCTAGTGTGTCTGCACTTTCAACCTGAGTAGAATCTTGAGCAAAGAGAATATTTGCACTTAATAAAAGCAAAAAAAGTATTCTAAAATTGTTAAACATTTACAATAACCTCTATTTAAACACAAATTCTTTTTGAGCGGTGCGCACGCGGCCACTCTTATGTTCTACTTCTACTGCGAACTTGTTAGTTCCACCCCTATCTAGATCCACATCTATATAAAAATTTAATTCACGGATTTGCTTTTCTTTATATTGGCGAATAATCCTATTGTTGAATTTAAAAGTTACAGTCTTTATATAATCTGGATTGTTTTCTGGTATATTTAAAATTCTAGTTTGTATAGTTCTTTTGATGCCACCCTTGTGATTAGGAGGAGGTGGTGGAATTTTTAGAACTTCTACCGCTGGCCCTGCAATGCTAACACTAAACTTCTCATCGGGATAGCATTGAATTTGGGCATGTCTTTGTAAGGTAGTGTTTCGAGCTTGATCCACTGCACTGAAACTATAATCATAGGTACCTGGTTTTAAAGCAAACTGATGATTGCGTACATCTGAAGCCGCCTTTAAACTAAAGATTTCCTCTCCTCCAGCTTCTATTTTTATATCGGCTTCATCGTCAATTAGTTTGGTTGCACTTAAAAAGCCTATGCAGCGTTTTTCATTGAAAGCCACTGACAATTCAGGCGCCATGGTATTTACGGCTCTGCATTTACGATCTACGCTTACAGAAATCACCTCACTCACGGTGGTTTCTCCATTAGATAATTCTAAAACTACTTCTTTTAAATTCCAGTCTCGATTTTTGTCCGTGAGCACTAAGGGATAGTTAAAATCTCCAGTGGCACTGCTGAGATTAATCCTCCTACTCCCGACTTTAAGAACAAGCTGCGCTCCATGACCTTGGTAATTACCAGAAATACTCACTGGTTGGCAAATATTTATGTTTTTAGGCGTTTGCAAATTTAGTTTAAGGGGCGCTATGGGGCGTACATAATTAAATCGAGCTAGACCGCAATCTAAACTAATGCCGCCTTTAGTCATTTTCACTGCAAATTCTTTGATTCCTGCAGGCTCTAAAGGCCAAGCTAAATCTAAATTCCACTTACCATTTTCGGGCACTACTGTGGAAATATTGTCAGTGGATACTGTAGCGCCAGGCATGGCATTTCCACTTAAACGGATCCGAGTAGCTTTTAATTCGGTGGGGCTTGGGTCCATGGTACAAAGCATATTTTTCTGCTTAGTTTGTTCAGCTAGCGTTGTTATCATGGTATTTACTGCCGAATCTGTGGGTAAACTAGTGCTATCGCTTAAATATTCATCAATTAACGAGTTCAAATCAGACAAGTTTTCAGGTAAAGGCAATACCACAAACCCTTCATCTGTTTGCAATGCTACTTGCTTTTGCTCAATATTAACTGTTTTTCCTGCATTGTCTTTCATTTCTAACATTCCTGTATGCAAATAAGCCACAGATCGAGACCCTCGTGCACTAAATGCCCCAGTAGTTCCTCTAATAGCCGCTGTGGCTGTGCTACTTTCGAATTCATAAGAAGATTTTTGCGTGGCTAACTTTTTTATATTAAATGCCACCGATCCACTTTTTATTTTTAGTTTAGTTTGCGTACCTTTAGCAGAGGCCACTAAAGTATGAAAATCCGCAGTAGTATTTTCGCCTAAAGTTATGATAGACGCATCAGGAAAACGCAAATCTAAAGAAGTTTCAAAACCTGTACGAACTGTGTGTTTTTCACGAACTTTAGTTCCCACTCGCAAATCTCGCCAAGAATTTTGTCGCGGTGTTTTCACAAATGCTTTACCTACCACATTTTCTACATGTAAGTCTAGTTTTCCCCAAGAAATTGATATTAGAACACCTAAGACAAGTATCAATGGTAACTTTATGCTTTTATGTACCACAAAAACCTCCGCATGAATTATTATTATCCTAAATTTAAATATAAATCATTACTATTAATTAAAAATGTTTATTATTTTAGTCTTATGAATATAGAATTAGATAAAGAACCTGAAGCCAATCCTGAAGAACCTACCATAGAATACTATGATGACGATGGTCAACTGGTAATAAAAGAGCTTTCCAAAGAATATCTTTCTAAAGGCGCTTGGCAAACTATTTTATTTAAATACCAAGAATTAAATCCTAGAACTGGAGAATTTGGTGAACCTAAAGCCACCATTCGCCGATTTCAAAAAAGAGACGGCACGCTGAGGCAGCGCAGCAGATTTAACATCAGTTCTGCGGCCCAAGCTAAAAAAATGGTTGAAATACTCCAGCGGTGGTTTCCCTAAAAAATGAGTGTTTCACACTTTTTCCGCGAGCGAGGCTCTAGACCATTTCCTTGGATAAAAAAGTTTAAGCCTGTTGTGAGTCAAATTGTGAATGATCACCAATGCCATGGTGATATTAATTTTATTTTATGCACCAATGAAACCATCAAATCAATCAACAATGAATTTAGAAAACAAAACAAAGTTACTGATGTAATTTCTATGGAGTGGAACACCAAAGACATTTTAGGTGAAATTTATATAGCTGAAGCTCAAGTAAAAAAACAAGCTAATCGCTATCAAATAAG
>JAAZFC010000014.1 GCA_012511955.1 Fibrobacter sp.
GTGTTTGCCTATCTTTTAATTCTAATATTTTGGGTATTACTCCCGATGTAGATATGGTGAGCTTTTTACGTCCTAAATTGAATAAACTTTGATCGTGTAGGACTTTACAAGTTTGATGCACATTTTCAAAATTTTGTAATGGCTCGCCCATACCCATAAAAATCACATTAGTAATGGTGCGATTAATTTCTTTTAGCAGATTATTAGCTTGAATTATTTGCTCTAAAATTTCTCCCAAACTCAAATTGCGAATAAAACCCATTTTAGCTGTGCGGCAAAAAGTGCATCCCATGGCGCAACCAACTTGAGTGGAAACACATATAGACATGCGATTTTCTTTGGGAATAATTACTGTCTCAATAAACTTTTTGTCTGCTGTGCGGAAAGCTAACTTCATGGTTCCATCACTAGAAACTTGTTTCTGATGTAAATCCATGGTCTTAACAGAAAACTGCTCTTTTAATTGTTCTCTTAATTCTAAGGGAAGATTTTCCATTTCATCAAAATTAAGTACTTGATGCTTAAAAATCCATTGCCTGATTTGTTCGCTGCGGTAAGATTTTTGCCCCACCGTAGCTAACCAGGTTTGCAATTCTTGTGCACTAAGATTTTTAATATCAGAAATCGCCACGATGGGCTAAATATAGAAAATTCCACAAAATTCTGTTTTAATACTTTTACAAGGGGTGTTTTATATTTTAGATTTAATCCATGAGACAAAATTTTACTAACAAATTAAGTGCAAATATTAGTCGTTTTTCCAACCCAATATGTTTTGGAATGGACCCTGTTTTAGATTTAATCCCCTGTGAGGGTTCAGGAGCAGAAAAAGTAAAAAGATTTTATTTAGATATACTAGAAGAAATGTTGCGCCGTAATGTTAAACCAGCGGCTATAAAGCCTAATAGTGCTTATTATGAGAGTATTAGTATTGATGCCATAAAAGTTTTGCAAGAGCTAATTACAGCTTATGAAAGTGAAGGGATTTTATCTATTCTCGATGCTAAAAGGGGAGATATTGGTAAGTCTTCCACCGCTTATGCTCAAGCGGCTTTTGATGTTTTTGGTGCCAGCGCTGTAACCGTTAGTCCTTGGATGGGGGCGGATTCTGTACAACCTTTTTTGCAAAATAGCGGTAAGGGAGTTTTTGTTTTGTTGCGCACCTCAAATATTGGGGCTGCTGATTTTCAAGACTTAAATATAGGTGACGGGGAACAAGCGTTTCACGCCGTAGCAAACAAATTATTAGAGTGGAATAATGGTGATTTAGGAGCAGTGGTTGGTGCTACAAATCCCACTGAGTTAGAGCGTATTACAGTTTTTTTTGTCAAGCAAAATAGTGAGATACCGTTTTTGATTCCAGGAGTTTCCATTCCAGGAGTGCCAGGACAGCAAGGTGGCGATGCGCATACAGTAATGCAAGCTTTGCGAGCTGGTGGTTCTAAACGAAACATACATTTGCTCAACAGCTCTAGTGGTTTAAGTTATGCATGGCAAGTGAAGGGAAAAGCAGATTTATACGCTTCAGCCACAGTGGATGCTTTGGAGCGTTTATGTGAAAGCATATTGTAATCTTATGGCTTTGTTGTTATATTATTTTTAGTTAGATAAAGGAAGCTCATGAAAAAAATATTATTCTTATTTATATTGGTTATGTTCACTCAACCAATTTTTGCCCAGCGTTATCCCATTGAGGATGAGTTTGAGCTTATGATGCTTTGCGTTGAAGGGAGCAATAAACACAAGTTCCGCAGTGAAAGACAGTTAATTGATTTTTGTGCTTGTTCCATTGAAGAAGCTCAAAAAAGAGTTAGTCATTCACAATTTAAAAGAGAGTTAAGGTCTAGAAAAGGTAAAAGAGGCGGAAATTCTTTTGAAGAACACTTTCAAAGAGCTGAAAGAAAATGCAGGCGTAGATAACAACTGCTGTTTTATTTGAGTTTAAGGTGCTCCATATTTGGAGTGCCTTTTTTATTATCCGTTCTGTTGAGCAAGACTTTCTACCCAATCCCACACTTCTAATAAAATTTGTTGTAACTGTTCTTCATTAATATTTAGTTTTTTCGCAGATTTAACAGCTTTTTCATATTGGTTTTGTTCTAATTCTTTACTAGTACAAAGTAAAGTGCCTAAAATTCCACTACGATTGATTAAGGCTTCTTCAACTTCTTTTTCTAAAGATATTTCGCTTATTATTTTGCTTAGTTCTACTTTATAAAGCGCATCCATTTGGGAAACCATGCCAGTTAAAAAAGCTTGGTCACTAAGTTTTGAGTTTCCAGGAATTTCCTTAGCCATAAGTTCCATGGTTCGCGCCCGCTGAGAAGCATTTAAAAACAAAGCGCTGCGAGCATTTTGCGAATCGTGGGCAAAAGTCATAATCATTAACCATTGTTGCAACTTTTGCATTCCAATTAATGTCAAAGCTTGTCTAATGGAAGAAATTTCATTGCGCAAGCCGATGTTAACCGAGTTAATGAATTTTAGCAAGTTTAAGGTGATTTCTGGTTGTTGCTTAAAGGCTTCTTCTAATTCCTCTATATCTGGGTCTTTTTGTATAAGATTTAATAGTTGTAAAATACATGCAGCCCTAGCATCGATGCTATTGCCCTCGATAATTTCTGGTTTGGCAAAAAAGTATCCCTGAAAGAGGGAAAATCCATGTTTTGAGGTGTAGTTGAAATCCTCTTCATATTCAACCTTTTCTGCTAAAAGTACGACTTTGTGATGGCTTAAATATTTGCTTGCCTCTGATATCTGTTGTGGGCTATTTAAAGTTAAATCCACTTTAATAAAATCAGTGAAAGGAATTATGTCTTGGAAGTGTTCTAAATTGTCGGGATTCAAAACAAAATCATCTAATGCAATTTTAAAGCCAGCTTCTTTAAGGCTTTTTATAGCGACTAAAACATTTTCGTCTATTTTTACATCTTCTAAAACTTCGATGACAAAGACATTGGGATCCAAAGCGTGAAGAGCGCCTTCAAGTAGCATGTTGCGGTCGCAATTGATAAAAGCTAAAGATTTACCGACGATTTTTTCGATGCCAATGCTGTTTACCGTGTTTACTATAACTTGTGCAGTAGCTTTGGTGGCATCGTCTATAACTGCCGCCTTAGCGTTGGCACTGCGAAATAACAATTCATAGGCAAAAATATTTTTTTCTTGGTCTAAAATAGGCTGTCTCGCCATATAAATTTTGTTTTGCATACCCTATCCAGTGCCTAACACTAAATTCTAGCGGTTTTTATGGAGGAGAGTAAAATTGATTTACACCCCAAATCCCACAGTTTATCCATAATCAAATTCGCATCGTCTTTTTCTACCATAGCTTTTACTGCTACCCAATCAGGGTTATGAAGGCTAGAAATCGTAGGGCTTTCTAAACCAGGTGTGATTTCTCTAGCTTGGTCTATAAGTTTCACAGGAGCGTTATATTCAATCATCATATATGACATAGCTACCAGTTTACCTTCGATACGCCGAATAATAGTGCGTACATCGGGGTCATCAATTTTGTCGGGATGGGCAAAAAGGGCTGCATTGGATTGAAAAAGTTCTTCACCTAAAATCCGTAAACCTGCTTGTTTTAAGGTGCTACCAGTTTCTACCACATCTACTACCGCATCGGCAATGCCTAGATTTACGGAAATTTCCACCGCTCCTTCTAGAACTACTAGTTCCATATCATTTTTATCAAAATGCTTTATTACAATATTGGGAAAACTAGTGGCAATACGCAAACTAGCTAGTTCTTCCAATGACTTATAAGAACTTTCGTTAGGTACTGCTGCGCAATGTCTGGATGCGCCAAAAGGCAAATCCAAAACTTTAATTGCAGGGCTATGGCTTTCAGCATTAAAATCTATACCAGTAATACCTGCGTCTATAATCCCGCGTCCTACATACATGGGAATATCGCTAGGACGCAAAAAGAAAAATTCAATATTGTTGGAGTTATCCACTGAACTAAGTGATTTTCGCTGTTTGCTAGCCTTGTATCCACAAGCTTTTAGCAGTTCCATGGTGGGGTCAAAAAGCATACCTTTATTAGGTAGAGCTACTTTAATCATATTCCTTCCTATATCCGTGAGCTCACAAATTTAACAAATCATCAGAGAAATAATGCGTTTGGTCTCAGATGATTACAAAGCGAAGAGCTATTTAATTATTATACTATAAAATTGAGGTAAAGCATGAGCAAAGTTATAGAAATAAGAATTAAAGAAGAACAACCTTTTTATTTTAAAGGGATAAATTCAGATGGGACAGTTACTTACACCGATGCGGCGGGGTTCAAGGGCGTAGAAAACAGGTCATTTAAACCCATGGAAATGATTTTGCTAGGATTGGCGGGGTGTGCTTCTGTGGATGCTTTGGTGATTTTGAAGAAACAGCGTCAAAAAGTGGATGCCTATGAAGTGAGAGTCGCCGGTACTCGGGTCGATACAGTACCAGCAGTATATGAAGATATTAAACTGCATTTTAAACTTTGGGGGCGATTAGACGCCCAAAAAGTTGAGGCTGCCATTGCGTTGTCTATAGAAAAGTATTGTTCCGTGGCAACCATGCTCGAACGCGGAGGGGTGAAAATCAGTTGGACTAGCGAAGTCTGTTCATAATTTGGCATAAACTTCTTGTAAATCCACATCTTTTTCAGCCATCATACAGGCTACATAATAGAGTACTTGGGAAAGTTCTAAGGCCAAGTCATCTTTACTTTCATAGCGCGCAGCCATCCATGATTCGGCGGCTTCTTCCACCAGCTTTTTGCCAATGCCATGGGCGCCTTGCTCAAACAACTTGGTAGTAAAACTGCCTGCGGGCATTTCTTTTTTGCGGCTTTGCGCCAATGCAACAATTTCTTCAAAGGTCATATTATCTCCACTTTTATACACAAGTATTACTGTCTTGTAAATTTAAGAATACTTTTTGGGCGAAATCGCCTAAACTAGGGTCTCTTGCGCCCATAAGTAAAATAGTATCTCCACTAAAAGCTTTTTGCACCATCATTTTAATAGCTTTTTGCCTTTGGGGAACATACACTGCATTTACGCCAAGTTTTTGTAAATCTTCCACCAAATCGGAGCTGCTAATATCAGTTTGGGCTGTACCCCCAGCATAATAAATATCAGAAATGTATAGCAAGTTTTCTTGAGATGGTTTTAGTAAGCTTTCCGCTAAAGCCTGTACCAGTTCCTGGCGCAAAAACTTGGTGGGCGCAAAGCCGTGGGGCTGATACCAGGCGATGATTTTACCAGGAGTGAAGTCTTGGCAAGCGTCAATGGAAGCGCTGATTTTCGCGGGGTTGTGGGCATAATCATCTATGACTTTTACCCCTTGGACGCTTCCCACCACTTGATGACGCCGATGAATGCCTCCCCAAGTGGCCAAAGCTTCGGCGGCGGTGCGCAAGTTTACCCCAGCTGCCACGGCGCAGGCCACTGCGGCTTGGGCATTCTCCATATTATGGCGGCCGGGAACCGGCGTAACTACCTTGACTAGCTTTCCAAAACTCCGAATGCGAAATGAAATATTGGTATCTTCGGCTTTAAAATCTACACCCTGAAAGCCTTGCCAGCCTTCGCTACCAAATTCCCAAGCCTTGTCTCGGGAAAACTGCTTGGCATGTTCGTGATCGCCATTTACCACCAAAGTTTGCTTAGTGTTTGCGGCAAAAGTCTTAAAAAGCTCCACTAATTCGGGGATCTCTTTGTGATCTTTGTCGAGGTTTAAAATCGCCCCTATTTCTGGGTGATAATTCACCAAACTACCATCGGACTCGTCGGCTTCTATGACTAGCCATTGCCCCATTCCCGCCACGCCATTACCTATGATACCAGTTTTTTCTAATTCGGATAAACCAGCTCCGGTTATTAGTGAAGGTTCTTGTTTGGCGTACTTTAAAATATGCCAGACCATCCCTGTCACCGTGGATTTGCCACTGGTTCCAGCAATGGCAATGGTTTTATGCTTAGTGGTGATTTCTGCTAATAATTCTGCCCGATGCATTATGGGAATATTGAGTTCTTTAGCTTTAAGAATATCGGGATTATCATCTTCGATGGCAGTGCTAACTACCACGCATTGGGTTTCAGCGCTAATACCAGAGCCATCTTGGGGATAGCAGTAAATATTTTGCCCCGCCAACTTTTCTTGAATGGGACTAAGGCTAGAAAATTGGCGGTCTGAACCCGCTACAAAATATGCTTTTTGGGCTAAAAATTGTGCGATGGCACTCATGCCTGAGCCCGCCACGCCTATGAAAAAATAGTTTTGATACTTCATGCTTCATCTCCATATAAAGCGGCTTCGTTGCGCAGCAAATCTAAGGCGGCCAGTAAAGAATCTTCGGGTTCTAAGCTAAAAGACATGGATTCTTTAGTGCGCGGATGCTTAAAAGAAAGTTTGCAAGCCTGTAATTGCTGCACCGAACTTAATTTTAGCAAGCGCACTGCAGCTTGTCTGTCCAAAGGACCTATGCGATGTAAAGCGCACTGGCCTCCGTCGTAAACCGGATCGCCCACAATGGGGTGCCCAATATGGCGCAAATGTACGCGAATTTGGTGAGTGCGACCAGTTTCTAAATTAACTTTGAGTAATGAGGCAAAACGAAAGTTTTCCACTACTTGGTAATGACTAATAGCTTCTTTTCCCTTGGCAGAAACTCTCATACGGGTACGATTTTTCATGTCCCTGTCTATAGGAGCATTTATGCTTCCTTGAATTTCATGGGGATTTCCCCATACCAAGGCCAAATACTCTCTTTCCACACTGCGGGCTTCGAACTGCTGGGCTAAAGCGTAATGGGCCGCATCGTTGCGGGCGGCAACCAATAATCCACTGGTGTCTTTGTCTAAGCGATGTACAATTCCCGGTCGCAAAGGATTGTTTAGCTCCGAAAGATGTTTGTAGTGGTACAATAGCCCCGCTGCAAGGGTTACTTGAGGGGAACCACTACCCGGATGCACTAAAAGATTGCGCTGTTTATTTACTACAATAATATCATCGTCTTCATAAATGATATTTAAAGGCACAAATTCTGGTTTTAGTGTGGTATCGGGCTTTTGAGGCAGAGAAAGCACAGAAATATGCATTTCATCATCTAAAAGAAAGTTTTTAGCAATGTTTTCACCGTTTACCAACACTTGTTTTTGGGCAATAAGCTTTTGAATATCAGTGCGGGAAAATTCTTTTAAAAAAGTTTGCAAGAACTTATCTATGCGTTGCCCTTTGTGTTCGCTTTCGGTTTGTATGGAAATTTGTTTCATTTTTTAAAAGAGTTTATTTGTTGTTCGTAGTTTTTAAAGCTACGCTGCACCCAACGGTTGCACCAAGCCCGTAATCCTGTAGTTCTAATGATGTTTTTTACTTGGGTGCGGGTGATTTTCACCTTTTTTTCGGCAAAAACCGCTTTTCCATCTCCCAAAGCCACTAGGGTTTCGGTGGCCATAAATAAAGGCCAAAGACAGAAAAGCCGAATGCGATGCTCCAATGAAGGAATTAAAATTGTGAATTTAACAGCATCGCTTAAATGTTTTTGAGCTTTTTCCGCCAAACGCAGGGCCAATTGAGCTTGTTTTTCGCTATTTTCATTTTTAAAAAGATCCGCAGGAGAGCTAAAGCCAGCCTCTTGAATCCAATCTAAAGGAATAAAGCAAACTTGTCTTAAGCTATCTTCTTTAATGTCTTTTACGATATTGGTTACTTGCAATCCTAAACCAAAAGAAACAGCTAACTTACGCATTTTTTCATAGCGTTTTCTACCAATAAGCGGTGATTGTATAAAAAATAAGTCGCAAAGCATATTTCCTACCACTCCCGCCACATGATAGCAGTAGTTATCTAGGTCTGCTTCCGAGCTTATGCTTAACCAATCGTGGGCGCTGTCTTCTTGGCGACGGGCAAATTGCGCCATTCCCACGGTCATCTCTTTTATGCACTGAATAATA
This sequence comes from Fibrobacter sp., assembly GCA_012511955.1. Lineage (GTDB taxonomy): Bacteria > Fibrobacterota > Fibrobacteria > Fibrobacterales > Fibrobacteraceae > JAAZFC01. The sequence goes on from JAAZFC010000014.1 coordinate 7,953, forward strand.
GGATCTTTAATATTCTGGGAAAAATTATTGTATAAAGGCATGATCCAAGGAAGTTTAAGGCATAAAAACTGATCGGGGATTTCGCTATATGTCCAAGTTTCGGGAATTGATTCTATGAACAAATTTAAATGTTCTGTAGAGTTTTGTGCATCTGTGAAAATTTGCGAAAAAAGCCTTAAAGAATATTCCTTGGCATCGGCGCTTAAGTCGGGATCATCTTCGATGGTATCGGCGATGCGGCATAACAAGTAAGCCAAAAGTACAGGTTTTCTGAGGCGGGTGGGTAAAACTTGGATATTTAAAGCAAAAGTGCGCGATACTTTTTGTAAAATATCTTCGGCAAATTGCCACTGTTCTTTGCTATTACTCAGGGTTGCATCACTAATAAATTCGCTTTTAATCATATTATTCCAAATTGTCGTCTAAAATATTGACTTCTTTTTCACTTTTGGCTTTAACCTTTAAATATCGCTTTAAACGGCCACTTTGGTCAGCTTTGCGCATATTTTGTTGGTGCTCATACATACAGAGATTTTTCAATTCTACTTCACTAGGCGATTTGCCACGGGTATGGGCTTCATAAGCAATGCGTTTGTAATCGTGAAAATAGCACTCTCTTTGTAAAACATAATGTTGTTTCATAGCAAAATGCCGCAGGATAAAAAGAATACCGCAACAAATTATAAAAACCAATGCTAAAATTATTTTATTGGTAGTAAGGTTGCTTAAAGCAGCTATCCACAAATAAGCGGAAATAAACAATAAAAGCATAGAAATAGGGGAAGCCAAGGCTTTGATGACTCCCTGCCACCATTTGGGAATATAAATCCATAATTTTGGACTTCTTTTATCGCGAATCCTTTTTTCTAAATAAACGGGATAAGTGTATATCCATGACCATATAACTAACAATGCCGTGAAGGGCAATGGCAACCAAAATTGCTCTCTAAAAAAATCAGGCACATAATCCATGGACACAATAATAGAAATAACTCACTCTATGTGTTATATTTGTTTTTGTATGTCTTCTGTTGATAAAATGTGGAATAAATGTCTGGAAAATTTGCAAGCTAAGCTTTCGGCTGAAGTTTTTGCAAATTTATTTACTGAGCTTAAACTTTTAGAAATAAATGAAAGAGATGTAGTAGCTTTAGTGCCATCTCACTTAGATTTGCCCCAATACCAATCTTATAAGGCTTTAGTGGAAATGGCTTGGCAAGAAGTTAATGGTATTCAAATAAATATTGAGTTTAAACATCCCCAATCTGAGGTGATAAAAAACCCAGGTCCAACCTTTTCTATGGTGGATAGTGTGGCCATGAATTCTCATTATAATTTTGAGAGTTTTGTGGTAGGTGATAAATCTCGCTTCGCATATTCTGCTGCTTATGCCGTAGCCCAACATCCTGGGGGTGGAAAGTACAATCCCATGTTGATTTTTGGAGGTACAGGGCTAGGAAAAACTCATTTGTTGCAAGCGGTGGGTAATTATGTGCTCGAAAACCACCCCTCTAAAAAAGTGCGTTATCATACCGCCGAAGATTTTTCTAGGGAATATGTAGAGAGTTTAAAAAACCACCGTATTAATGAGATGACCAACTATTATCGCAATGAAGTAGATGTGTTGCTAATTGATGATATTCAGTTTTTAAGCGGGAAAATAGAAACCCAAAATGAGTTTTTCCATATATTTAACAGCTTATATCATTCTGGCAAACAAATAGTGTTGTCTTCTGATGTGCCCCCTTCAGAAATTCAAAATTTGCAAGATCGTCTAGTTTCTCGTTTTTCTTGGGGTTTGACCGTAGATATTCAGCCCCCTGATGTGGAAACCAGAGAGGCGATTTTACGCAAAAAATCTGAATCCTTAAACATTGAAATGGATGAGACGGTCATAGCTTATTTGGCAGAAAGCATTGAAGGCAATGTGCGTTTGCTGGAGTCAGCGGTTCGCCGTTTAACCCTTTTAACTAGCGTTCACAAAAGAGATATAGATATGTTCTTAGCCAAAGAAGCGGTGGCAGAAATTGTGCCCACCATTCAGCGCAAGGCAAATATAGACTCTATTATAGGGGTGGTTTCGGAGCATTTTTCTGTCTCTGATGACAAGCTAGTCGCTAAGGGTCGCGGTACTAAAGAAGTTGCCCAAGCGCGTCAAGTGGCCATGTATTTGATGAGAAAATCCACTCATTTATCTTTAAAGGCCATAGGTTCTCGTTTTGGAAATCGCGATCACTCCACTGTGGTCCATGCTATTAAAACTGTTGAAGAAAATATGGAAAAAGAACCATCTATCCGCCGCTCCATAGAAAGTTTACAAAGCTCTGTAAGAGAATAGCCTAAAATAGTGGCTGTTTGTAAGCTAAACCCGCAACTTCTTGCACAAATTTTGGAACTAAATATCCAGGAAGAATTTGGCGTAGTTTATCCATGATTTTTAATGCTGTAGTTGTATCCACTTCAAATCCTTGGGTACCTTGGGCGCGGTCAAGTTGATGCAAATAATAGGGCAAAACTCCTTGACTTAGCAATGCTTCAGAGAGTTCAGCTAATACTTTTGAATTATCGTTAATTCCTTTAAGTAAAACCGATTGATTTAGTAGGAATATGCCTTTCTCTCGCATTTTGCCAAATATTGTTAAAGAATCTGCATCTAGTTCTTGGGCATGATTAATATGATTAACTAATATGATTTTTTGTGGCAAAATATCGAGGGTTTTCCAAAAGTTTTGGTCAAAACGCTGGGGTAAAACCGTAACTAAGCGCGTGTGAATGCGGACTTTTTTTACAGAAGAGTCTTTTAATACTTTGAAAATCTCTGCCAACTGCTGATTTGAAGCTAAAAGTGGGTCGCCGCCGCTTAAAATGATTTCAGAAATATTTGCTTGATTTTGCAACCATTCTTTTAAGTTTTGTGGGAGATTATTAGCTTTTTGATCTGCGTAGGGAAAGTTTCTTCTAAAGCAATGGCGACAGTTAAGCGCGCAGGTGGCCGTGGGCATAATTAGAGCTCTACCATGGTATTTCTGTAAAATTCCTGGTTTTTGTACAGCGTTTAAATCCCCCACGGGGTCAGAGCAAAAATTGTTTTGCAGGGTGTTTTCGCTTTTGGTGGGCAAAATTTGTAGCAAAAGTGGATCAGAATTGTTTTCAGGGTCTATTTTTTTGGCGAAATGTCTGGTTAGTAACAATGGAAAGCTTGTGTTATTTTCCCAAACCTGTGGCCATTTTTTTATGGAAATCCCTAAAAAATCTGCCAATTGTTGAGGGCTGCGTAACAAAGATTTAAGCTCGTTTTGCCAATTTGTTTGGTTTTTCATTTGGATAAAGCAGTATAAAAGTTATTTTTAAGATTAATTAACTATAAGGTAGGAATTTAATGGCAACAGTAAGTACTAATGAATTTCGTAAAAAATTAAAAATAATGATCGATGGGCAACCCTATATGATTGTGGAAAATCAATTTGTAAAACCTGGTAAAGGTCAGGCTTTTAATAGGGTTCGAGTGAAAAATTTGCTCACAGGTCGCACTATTGATAGAACTTTTAGATCCGGAGAAACTGTAGAAGAGGCAGAAGTTAACACCACAGATATGACCTATTTATACAATGATGGAACAAACTATCATTTTATGGATAAACAAAGCATGGAAACTGTAGAAATAGGTTTAGACACCATGTTTGGTGCCGAAAAATGGCTGTTGGATGGCTGCGATGTAGAAGTTACTTGGTACGATGGCAAACCCATAGAAGTTATTCCCCCCACATTTATGGATTTATTGATTGTGGATTCACCCCCGGGAGTGCAAGGCAATACCTCTGGTAATGTCATGCGTCCAGCAACTTTGGAAACCGGAGCTGAAGTGCAAATCCCTCTGTTCATCGAGCAAGGAACTCGTATTAAAGTAGATACTCGCACCGGTGAATATGTGGAACGCTCCAAATAAGCAAGAAGCCCCATGGCGGCCTTCGGCCTCGCTAAAAGTGTGGCGGCAAAGATTAGATCTGATTAATGCAATCAGGTCTTTTTTTGTAGAAAAAAATGTTTTAGAAGTAGATGTGCCCGTGCTTTCTCGCGCCATGGGTACAGATCCGTATTTAGATTACTTTGCAGCAGATTATTTTGTGGATTATGGTGCAAATACAACCAAAAAAGGCAGTTATCCCCAAAGATTTATGATAACTTCGCCAGAGTTTCACTTAAAACGCTTATTGGCAGCGGATTTTGGTTGCATATATTCCTTGGGTCATGTTTTTCGCAATGGCGAAGTGGGATCCCAACATAATCCCGAATTTACCATGTTGGAATGGTATAGAGTGGGGCGTGATTGGGAGTTTTTAATGGATGAAGTTGCAGAATTGGTACGCGTTTTGGGTGCGGTGCATGGTGGAGCTACTAAAAAAGCCTGGTTACAAAAAAACTATGTAAAAACTCCCTGGAATTTAGCTTGGCAAAAATATGCGCAAATTGATGTAAATAGCGCTGAAATCAAAGATTTTAAGAGCCTTGCAGATCAGCATAAATTTCCTCAGTTAGAAAATGCAAATTTAGAGGAATGGGTGGATTATCTGTTTACCATGTTGGTGGAACCTCGTTTGGGAGCAGAATCCATGGAGTTTATCGTAGATTATCCTCCAGAAATGGCGGCTCTAGCTTTAGTGGATCACAATGAACATGGAGAGTTGCGCAGTCGCCGCTTTGAGCTTTACATTCAAGGGGTAGAGTTGTGCAATGGTTACGAAGAATTGGTGGATGCTGGGGAACAAAAACATCGTTTCCAGGCGGATTTGCAAAAAAGAAAAGTCTTAGGAAAACGATTGCCTCCCATAGACTATAATTTTTTAGCAGCATTGCACCATGGTTTGCCCCCTTGCTCTGGGGTAGCTTTAGGTTTTGACCGCTTGGTACAATGGATTTTAGGTGCTGAAAACATCAGCGAAGTTATGCTTTTTTTCGATGATATTAGCTGAATTATACAATTTGGCGTCAAAGTTGGCGAGTGTTATAGTGTGATGCATATCACATAATTGTGAGGTTAATTTTATTTTCCACAAAACTAAGCCTCCGATTGTTACCTTTGTAAAAAATACTAAAGGAGTATTCTATGCTTAAAAAAACATCTTTTTTCTTTTTAATACTAAGCGTTTTTGCTTTAATACACGCGAGCGATTTAGATTTACGAGTGAATCTAGGCAAAGAAGAAGCCACTTACGAGTTTTCCAAGCTTGAAAAGTTAACTTTTAAAGATGGCAAATTAGTGATTACAGCAAATGGCAAAGAAAATTCTCACAAGTTGGACGATGTTAAATTTATGAAGTTCGGTGAAACCACCGTGGGCACCATGCACCCAGGTTTTTTAGCACAAAATGTTAAAGTAACCGTTCAAGGTGCAAACTTGCAAATAAGCGGTTTAAATGGACCGGCTAAAATCAATGTGTACAATTTACAAGGAAATTTAGTGCAGGGTTTTAGTGCTGATCAAAGCATTACAAATATAAATGTGACTCAATTTAAGTCAGGCTTATATATTTGCAAAATTCGCAGTAATGGTATCAACTACAGCAGCACCTTTGTAGTGAAATAAGAGGCTAAAATGAAATATTCTAATTTTTTAATGTCATTAATGCTGATGGTAGTATTGGCTTTTTCTTGGTCATTGCCATCACCGGTTGTAACTTTAGAAATACCCCATCATCTATACATAATCAAGAACAATACTGTAATAGACAAGTATGCTGTTGCAGAAATAGATAGCATAGCTGTGGTAAAAACCCATTCATCTCACAGTTTGCGTTTTTTTGAAGATGGCGTAGAGCTTGCTAGCTACGATGTTAATTCAGATATAGATAGTATAATCTTTGAAAATAGCTTAGCCGGCGAATTTCAGGATAGCATAAGTGGCGAAAAGTATTCCTGGGTGCAAATCGGTTCCACAAAATGGTTGAGCAAAAATCTTGATTACCTTCCCTCAGTTCGTACCGTTTCTGAAACCAGTAGCATTGCTAACCGCTATCATGTGTATGATTACTATGGAAACTCTACAACAGAAGCAAAAGAAAGTGCTAATTACATAACTTATGGAACGCTTTATAATTGGCAATCAGCTTTAGATGCCTGTCCCAACGGCTGGCGCCTGCCCACAAAAACTGAGTGGGAAGACCTGGTAGAGATTGCTCAAGGTGAAAAATCAGCCAGCAAAATGTTGCGCCAAGATTACACATGGAACGATAGTAGTAAAGTCAATAATTTCATGGGCTTCAGCGCTTTAGCTGGTGGTTATTTGAATAGTAATTTTGATTTTGACCAAATCAATAGTCAGGCCTACTGGTGGTCAAGTACCAAAACCGCCGACAGCGTTTATTATTTTAATTTATCCAAAGATTTAGCTGTGGTTTCAGCCACTGATCGTGAGTTTTTAGGGCATTCTGTCCGTTGCGTAGAGGGAGATGTCATTAGACACAAAGTCTCTGTTGGTGTGCAAGGAAAAGGTTCTATTGGTGTTACAACCAGTGCTAAAAATGGCGATCGTCATTATCCTCAGCATAAAGTAATCTCTATATCCGCTTACCCCAACGATTCTTTAACCAGATTTAGTCACTGGAGTGGTGATGTACATCTTTTAGAGGATAGCACTCTAAACCCTTTAAGCTTTTCTATGCCCGATGCTCCTGTTAACTTAGTGGCTAATTTCGCTCCCAATTTAAAAATAACCATTGAGGCTAATCCTGCTGGGGCAGCTACCTTTACTGGGGGGGATGGCATTTATGGTCCTGGTGACACCGTAAGTATAAGAACAACCGTGGACCCCAATTACAGATTTTTGGGTTGGGCTGCTAACAGCGCTATTGTTGATGCCAATAATGCTAATACTAGGGTGATAATGCCTGATAGTAACCTAAAGATAACAGCTAATTTTACCCAGGCCTACCAACTAAATCTTACAGCTGATTTAGCTGCAGGAGGAACGGTTACTGGAAGTGGTAAATACGCAGCCAACGCCGCAGTAAATATTGGTGTTAGTGTTAAATCTAATCACAAATTTATTTATTGGACTGGGCCTGGTGCCATGTACCTTGACGATAGTACCAAAGCTTCTGCTAGTTTGAAAATGCCCTCTAATGAAGTAAATATCACCGCTAAAATTGTAGCTTTAAGCGGCACCGTAACAGATTCTAGGGATGGAAACAAATACAACTGGAAGCTAATTGGTGAATATCAGTGGTTTACTGAAAACTTAGCCTATTTGCCCAATAAGGTCCATAAACCTACAGATACTTCTTATAGTCAAGCAAGGTACTAAGTCTATGGCTATAATGGTACCAATGTAAGCACTGCCAAAAACAACGCAAATTATGAAAAATACGGTGTGCTTTATAATAATATGGCTGCCTTCTCTTTGCATGGAGATAATTGTCCCACTGGATGGGATCCAGCTTCTTCGGAGTCGTGGGATAATATAATGGCTGCTTATACAGATGTTAGGGATTTTAAAAGCACCACGGGGTGGCCAGAAGAATATTTTGTAGGGGCACCTGGTAATGGAACCAATAAGTCGGGTTTTAATGCCAAACCCGGGGGGGTTCTTAACGGGTCTCACCAAAAGTTTGAGAAAGAAGGTCATACAGGATATTGGTGGATAGATAGTGCATGGCCTCCAGATCGACCTACTGTAGGATGGTCATATAATTTTGTTGAAAGAATTAATAAGCATGACGAAGCAAGGACTCATGGACTATCCGTTCGCTGTGTTAAAAGAGCTTACACTCCTCCTAAATAATAAACTTACACTTTAATTTTAATACAGGGTGCGAAAATTCGCGCCCTTTTTTGCATAAAAAACTTATATTTATTTAAACATATCCATTTTGTGTAGTAAGTAGGGATGAGGAATGGTTATGAGTCGAATGTTTACCACACTAATAGCAGCAGCTATGTTTTTTTCTGTTGCCTATTCGCAAAATGTTTTACCCCCAGCCCAGCAAATAGCTGATAAGTTTACCATGGGCTGGAATATTGGCAACACCATGGAGGTCCCTGGAGATCTCACCTTGTGGGGCAACCCCATGCCCACCCAAAGACTTATAGATTCAGTGAAAGCAGCGGGCTTTAACTTGATTCGCATCCCTGCGGCTTGGGATTCCTATGCCGATCAAAACACTTTGAAAATCCGTCAGGGTTGGCTAGATACCATAAAAATCGTGGTAGATTACTGCATCAACAACGATATGTATGTGGTGCTTAACAGCCACTGGGATGGCGGTTGGCTCGAAGAAAATCTTTTGCCAGAATCTCAGGAAACAGTTTTGCGCAAGCAAAAGGTTTATTGGGGGCAAATCGCAGAGTTTTTCAAAGATTATGATGAAAAATTGATGTTTGCCGGGGCCAATGAGCCTGGTATGCAAAATTTTGATGAAAATTCTTTTGATTCCGGTGTTTTAGAAATTCTCAAGTCTTATTATCAAGTATTTGTAGATACCGTGCGGGCCACTGGGGGCAATAACGCTTCTCGTACCTTGATTATCCAAGGGCCTCGCACCGATCCCGAGCTCACCACTAATATCATGAGCAAATCTGATTTTCCCACCGATATCATCGCCGATCGCTTAATGCTCGAAGTGCATTTTTACCCCTATCAATTTACCCTTATGGAAGAAGCTGCCAGTTGGGGTAAACCGCATTACTATTGGGGGGAAGGCAACCATTCTACCACCGATAAGGATCATAACCCCAATTGGGGGGAAGAAGCCTTTGTAGATCAAGTTTTCAGCAATCTTAATAATAAGTTTTCTGGCGTACCTATGATTATTGGCGAAATTGGTGCCATTAAACGTATAAATTTAACAGGAAAAGACCTAGAGTTGCATTTAAAATCCCGTGCAGCTTTTTACAAATATGTGGTAAAAGCGGGCAAGCAAAACAATTTGACTGCGGTAATATGGGATACGGGCTATTTGGGGAACCACAATATGACCGTGATTGATCGTAATTCTGGGGAAATAGTGGATTGGCAAGTGGTAAATGCCATGCGCGAAGCCCTGGATTTCACTGTGGTGGATCCTGGAGAAAAAAATAGTCGAGCTTTGAAAGTTCTCTATTCTGCCAAAGATTCATCATTTGGACAAGTGGATTTAGGGGTAATAAACAAGGACTTTAGTCAATATAAATCCATAGAAGTCCGCGCCTATGTAAACGGCGAAAGAAATTATGATTCCGCCGGAGTGGAGCAATATGGCTTTATAGATATGAATTTGGTAACCATGTCCGATAATTGGACTTGGCGTGAAGGAAACTTAGGCGAAGTGGCTTTTGATCAATGGAAAAACTACACTGTGGAATTAGCTGAGGGTGAAGATCAAGATGGCAAACTGGTGCCTGCGGATGCGAAAAATGTTGACTTCTTCGCCTTGCAAATGTATTCCCATGGCTTTAGGGGAACCATATATTTAGACTATATCTGTTTTGTAAAATCCGATGGTACTAGAGATACCTTATATGATTTTAGTAGCGCTTCGTACCCCAATGGTGGGAATGTGGAAAAGCTTAAAGTTATTGATGTAGTTGATGTTCCCAGCGATAAAGAGTGGCAAAGCACCACCCACAAATTATTTGGCGAAAATTCCGTATTTACTAAAAGTGAAAACCTTAAAAAGTCTTCGAAAATTAGTGTGCAGGCGGGTGTTTTGCATGGTCAAATTATGGCCGAAGCGGGAGTAGCTCATATAACAGTAAGAAATTTAAGCGGAAAAGTACTGCACCAGCAAAATATTTCATTAAATTCAGGAGCAAATGAGTTTAATATCGCCATGCAAACTCAAGGAGCGGTGATAGTTCAAATTCAACAAAACTCTAAAGTGCTTTTACGGCAAGTTATAAGTATATTCAATTAATGATTATATCAAATATGCGCGGCGTCAATTTTGGTGGATGGTTTAGCCAGATTGACGCCATTCAAGAAAAAGATCCAGATACATTCCCAGGAATGTTGCCTCATATTGAGTCGTTTTTAAGCTCTGCTGATTTTGCACAAGTCAAGGAGTGGGGCTTTGATCATATTCGTTTGCCGGTGGATTATGCCAATGTCTTTGACGAAGAAACCCTAGAACCCCGTGAAGATGTACTTTCTTTGCTTGATAAAGCCATAGATTGGGGGCGTTTGTGTGGTTTAAATGTGATTTTAGACTTACATAAGTGTCCAGGACATGATTTTCACAGTGGAACCACCACTCCCCAAAAGTTTTTTAGCGATCCGTCATACAGGGAACAAGCTAAGAAGGTGTGGGCTCATTTAGCCGAGCGTTACGGCGGCAACAGTCATGTTTTATTAGAGATATTAAACGAACCTGTGGCGCCCAATGCAGAAATTTGGAACGAAGTGAAAGATGAATTATTCGCAGAAATTCGCCATTTTGCGCCCCATGCCCCCATAGTGGTGGGCTCAAATTTGTGGAACAACGCTTCGCAATTTGCGCATTTAACTCCGGTGGAAGATGACAATGTGCTTTACAGTTTTCACTGTTACACACCCATAGTTTTCACTCATCAATTAGCCCCGTGGATAGCTGGAGATTTCTTCCAAGAACGCCGTCCTTGGCCAGGAGAATATCCGGCTCCACCGCAAACAGAAAATAATTTGCCCCACGAGGTGGGGTTTTGGGATCAGGACCGCTTGCGCCACAGTTTACAACCGGTGCTAGACTTTCAGGAAAAGTACAAGGTTCCTGTGGCTTGCAATGAATTTGGAGTGTTTGCTCAGGTGGAGCGCCAAGCTCGTATGCGTTGGTTGCGAGAGTTTTTGGAAATTTTGCGAGAAAATCGCATAGGTTACAGCTATTGGAACTACAAAAACTTGGATTTTGGCATTATTTCCCAAGGGGAATCTTTGCATCAAGATAATGAGGAATACAACCAAAATCCAGAGCGTCGCGACGATGAATTACTGAGCTTGTTGACCCAAGACTAAGATGTTTGAAGCCCGTGCGGTAAGTTCCAATCAAAAAGGAATGCACCCAGATTTAGATGCGGTGGTGCGCAGAAATTTGGAAAACGAATATTTGCGCCCTCCTGCTTTGCACACACGCACAGCTTTTGCCATCGTAAAAGACTGGTTTTGCGGTGATAATCTTATTTTAGACTCTGGTTGCGGCCAAGGGGAAAGCACTTATAATATAGCGAAGAAGTTCCCCCAGGCCAGGGTTTTGGGCGTTGACAAGTCGGCGGCCCGCTTGGCTTTAAGCCCCGTTTTGCCCTTAAATGCAAAGATTATACGCGCAGATTTGGTGGACTTGTGGGGCTTAATGGCCCAAGCAGGGATAAAATTGCAATATCATTTTATACTTTATCCCAACCCGTGGCCCAAAAAGACGCATCTCCGCAGGCGGTGGCATGGCCACCCGGCGTGGCGCTGGTTGCTGCAATTGGGCGGCCAGTTGGAGCTGCGCACCAATTGGGAAATTTACGCCCAAGAGTTTGCCCGGGCCCTAGAAATTTCCCAATACCCTCGCCCCGAGCTTCGCAGTTTGCAAACTTCTAGCCCCATCACCCAATTTGAGCGCAAGTATAGCTTGGCAAGACAAAACCTATATCTCTTAAAGACATCATTAAAATAATTGTATTGCAAAGCTTTTTTTACTTGGTTTATTCCAATTAAGAATATATATCTTATGCTAGGGATTGTTGGATTATAAACCAACCAAATGTGATGAGGTTATCATGAAAAAAATATTTATGGGTATTCTGCTCCTAGCAATTACTGGAGCTTGGGCGGTAAATCACCCTTTTCCGCAAAATTCTAATTATGACGGCAGGGGGATAATAGCAACCAATGCTTCTGCCACCACCATCAAAAGTAAGTTTGATAGTTGGTTAGGTAATCATTATGTGGAGGAAGGTAACGAGGCTCGTATTAAATTTGACCAGCCAGACTATACCGTGTCCGAAGGCATAGCCTATGCTATGATAGCTATGGTGTATTTATCTGATAACAGTAAAAGTTATCAGTCCCAGTTCGATAAACTTTGGAATTATTACAAAAATCGTCGCAATGCCAATGGCTTGATGAACTGGAAAATTCAAGGTTTTAACACGAGTTGCAATGGTAACGATTGTAATGGTGCCACCGATGGAGATTTAGATGTGGCTTTTGCTTTAGCTATGGGCTCATATCAGTTTAAAAACAATAAAAGCTATATGGCCGATGCTAAAGATTTGATTGGAAGGATTCGCACCCACGAAATCGAAAGCAACTCGCCTCATATTTTGAAACCAGGAGATATGTGGAATGCCAAATATAATCCCAGCTATTTTTCTCCTGCTCACATGGATTTATTTAAAAGCATAGACAACGCTGGCGCTAGCAGATGGACAGCTGCCTTAGCTGACAACTATACTATGATGAAAGCTAATCAACATGGAACTACAGGTTTACATTCGGATTGGTGTAATAAAGATGGTTCTGTGAATGGACCAGACGAATTTGGTTACGAAGGTATTCGTATTCCCTGGCGCGTATCCATGGGTTATTTGTGGTATGGGCATAGCGATGCTAAGCTTATGATGGATAAAATGGCCAATTGGATTAAAAGTAAATACCCCAATCCCAGCAATATAGGTTCTGAATTTAATAGATCTTCTGGTAATGCTATGCATAATTATTCTACTGGTGGTTTTACTGGTGCGTTTGCCAGCACTATGTTAACCAATTCGGCTAATCAAAGCTATTTGAATTCTGCTTATACTGCACTGATGTCTATTAATGCTAGTAATGCCTATTACCATGGTGGTTTGCAAATTCTCAATGCTTTGTTAATTACTGGTAATATGCCTAATTTGGCAACTAATACCCCAGGTAGCGGTACAGGAAACACTGGTCCTGGTCAAGCTACTGGTAGTGATATTATCGATGACTTAGAAGACGGCGATCATATTACCAAGTGGGGCGGAGAATGGTACACCTATAATGATCACGAAGATGGTGCCAATTCTACAGTTAGTCCTTTAACTGCCAAAACTCCTCAAAAAATATTGTTTAGTCCTACAGCTGGTGGCGCTCCTGGTAGCACAGGTTATTCTGCTAAAATTACTTACAGCTTAGATCAAGGTACTTTTGAACACGATCCTTTTGTGGGTTTAGGTATGAATTTGCGTGCCGACGAGAAATATCACGATTTAAGTTCCTGCACTGAAATTCAATATAAATACAAAGGTTCTGCCCACCGTTTCCGTGTAGAATCAAATTCTGTAGAAGATTTTAATTATCATGGTCTTGAGCAGTCTGACGCAACAAGTTGGACAACTGTAAGCTTAGGTTGGAACGATTTATTCCAAGAAAACTGGGGTCCCACTGCACCAACAGCGGATATAAATAGCTCCGGTGTTAAAGCCTTTAGTTGGCAAGTACAAGGCGAAACTGGTTTAAGCGGTGATTTGGCCATTGACGATGTGGTTTGCATAGGTGGTAAAGGCGATGCTAGCGGTAGTTCTGGAACTACTCCTGGCGGAAATACTTCCTCTAGTTCTTCCAGCCCTGGCGGTAATACCGATCCCGGTGGAAACACCTCCTCTAGCTCCTCCAGCCCTGGCGGCAATACTAATCCAGGTGGTAATACCACACCTGGTGGCTCTGATAAAGAAGGTTATGTTAGCGGTTTCAACATTTGGGGTGTCTATGTAGATAAACTTGGTTCTACTGTTTCACCAGACGAGGGTGAATCTCCTGTGGTGGTTGAAAACGGGAAAAATGTTGCGAAAGCAGATATGACAGTATTGGCAGAGCCTAAGTGGGAAGAAGGTGTCGATTTAGATTATCCTTTTGTGGGTATGATGATGCAGTTTAAGAAAACTGGCACCGAAAACTTAAGTGCTGTTAAAACAATCAAAATAACTTATAAATCTTCGGGTAATATTCGCATGGCCTTGGAACAAACAGGTTTGACTGATGGTAATGAATATGGTATAGATTTAGTTCCTCAAGCTAGTTATGGTGAGGTAATCATAGCCATAACCGACCTCGAGCAACCATCTTGGGCCACAGTTAAAGCCATAAATATGGCAGCTACCAAGCAAGTTAAATGGGAACTCAAAGAGTCCACTGGTGGAACAGGAAGTATATCTATCCAAAGTTTAGAGTTTGTTGGTTATAATCCTGAAAGTGGTGGCGGAACTACCCCCGGTGGAAATACAACGCCCGGCGGAACTACAACTCCTGGCACCACTAAAGAAGGTTATGTAGGTGACTTTAATATTTGGGGCGTATATGTAGATAAGATTGGCTCCACCGTTTCACCCGATGCTGGCGAAAGTCCTGTAGTCATTGAAGGCGGAATTAATGTAGCCAAAGCAGATATGACAGTATTGGCAGAACCTACATGGGTGGAAGGTGCTGATTTAGAATATCCTTTTGTGGGTATGATGATGCAGTTAAAAACCACAGGAACTGAAAACTTAAGTGCTGTTACTGCAATCAAATTAACTTATAAGTCTTCGGGTAATATCCGCATGGCCTTGGAACAAACAGGCTTAGGCGATGGAGCTGAATATGGCATAGATTTAACCCCACAAGCAACCCTGACCACGGTAACTATTCCTATTAGCACTCTAGCGCAACCAGATTGGGTTTCAGGAACTCAAGTTAAAGCCATAAATATGGCAGCTACCAAGCAAGTTAAATGGGAACTGAAAGAGTCCACTGGCGGAACTGGAAGTATTACAATCTCTGGCATTGAGTTTGTAGGTTATACGCCCAGTACTGGCAGTGGTAATAACACCCCCGTACTAGAAAATAATGTGGTGCAAAATATGAGCATCAAGGCTGTAGCATCGGGTTTAAGTTTGCAAAGCACTCGTAGCGGAATGGTCAAAGTCTCTGTGCATAACATCTATGGCCAAGTGCTTTTTAACCAAAACAATCATTTGGAAGCAGGTGTGAATTACATCGCCTTACCTCAACTAAAACAAGGGGTTTATGTGGTGCGCGTAAGTTCTTATGGACAGCATGCCTCCAGAATTATAAGCATCAAATAATATTTTAAATTCTGAAGAGCTCCCGATTGGGGGCTCTTTTTGTTTAGCACTTATAATTAAAATATTTGTATTATTTAAAAGCATGTCTTTTTATCTAAACACCAGCGCTTGGTTTTTCATTATAACAGCTTTTTCACTGATTATACATGAAGTAGTACATGCCTTGGTGGCGAATTTTTGTGGAGACGATACGGCCATAGAGTCAGGGGCTTTAAGTTTAAATCCTCGTCAACATTTTGACCTGCTGGGAGCTATAGTCATTTTAATCTTATCACTTGCACATTTAGGAGTGGGTTGGACAAAATCTTATTCCTGTAATGCATCTAAATTTAGAAATTCTAGGGTGTCTAGCTTTTTGATAGCCTTAAGTGGCCCTTTAACTCATTTTTTTATTGCTTTTTTATCGTGGTGGTTGCTAAAGTATTTAGGAAATTCCACTTTAGGAGCAAAATCTTTGTCGGTTTTATTAAAAGTTAATTTGAGTTTGGGGGTTTTCCATTTATTACCACTTTATCCTTTAGATGGTCTTAAAATATTTTCAACGCTTTTACCTCGCAAATGGTCTGCAAAATACGATTTTATGTGTTTGCGTTATGGAAGTTGGCCTTTATTGTTCTTAATTGCAGTAGAATGTTTAGCCTTTTTAACAAATCTATTTCCAAGCCCTTGGCGTTGGTTTATGCAATTTGTTTTTCGATGTTGCGGTCTTGACTGACTATTTTTTTTTACTAAATTATGAAAAATTCAAAGTTTATAATGGAGTTTTAAGTGCCACATCATAGTTCATATAAAAAAACGCTTCGCAAAGAAGCTAAGGCCAAGGAAAAAAATAAAGCTGTCCGCTCAGCCATTCGTACCAGTTTAAAAACTATTAGAACCGCTGAAACTAAAGAAGAAGCGCTTCAAGAAATGCCAAACTTGTTTAGCATGATGGACAAGGCTGCTTTAAAAGGTCGTGCTGGTTTTACAGTTAATAAATCAGCAAATTATAAAGCAAAAGTTTCTAAAATCATCAATTCATTTGATTAAAAGCTCGTTTTTTTTGTTTTGGTGGTCTGAATTGCTCCGGCCACCTTTTTTTTGATTAAATTTCATAAAGGGACACTTTTTTAGAATTTGGTAACAGTAAGTTTTATTTTGGAATGGATTTAGGAATATAGATGGCTACATTGCATAGAGGTACGCGTGAAATTTCTTGTAAAATAGTTTATTATGGACCTGGCTTAAGCGGGAAAACTACTAATTTACAAGTTGTACACCAAAGAATACCACGCGATAAAAAAACAGAAATGATATCTTTATCTACTGAAGGGGATCGTACTTTGTTTTTTGACTTTTTACCTTTAAATTTAGGCAGCATCCAAGGTTTTAAAACCAAGTTTCAACTTTATACTGTTCCCGGTCAAGTATATTACAATGCCACTCGTAAAATGGTACTGCGTGGCGTTGATGGGGTGGTTTTTGTGGCTGATTCCCAGCGCTCTCGCATGGCTGAAAATATTGAGAGTTTACAGAATTTGCGTCAAAATATTCAAGAAAACAATTTGAAACTAGATAATTTGCCTTTGGTTATTCAATATAATAAACGCGATTTAGATGATATTTTTTCTGTAGAAGAATTAAATGAGCAATTAAACCCTGATGGTTTGCCTTGGTACGCGGCTACAGCACATAATGGAAAAGGGGTAATCTCTACTTTAAAAGCTATTTCTATGTTAGTCATAGAAGAATTTAATAGAAATCACGGGGTGTTGCGGAAAGTTATTAAGTCTTTTTCTGATAAAGCGGAAAGTGTGAATGTATCTGCATTTAAGCCAATTAATGCACCTTCAACCTCTGATTCTGAAGCTAAGAAAGATAAAAAAACTAAAACTCCCATGGCTGCTTCTCCTTTTAAAGCACCTAAGATTTCAAAATCAAAACCTAGCACTGGCGTTCCTCGCATCGGTAGTGGTACAGGTTTAAATACCCCTTTGAATCTAAAAATGCCCGAAGAAGAAATTGAGCTTAGACCTTATATCCCTAAAGATAAGGATAAAACATGAATGATTTTTCAATTTACGCAGCTGATGCTGTAAAAATACAAGCTTTACTTCAAGCATATAGACAAAGCACTAATTGCGAATATGTGCTATTATCGCATCGTGATGGTGCTGTTATTGCAGAAGCTGGCGAAATAGAGAAAGAATCATCGACATTATCGGTCTTATGTACTGCTTCATTTGATTCTGCTCAACAAATAGGCATGATTTTAGGGGAGCCTGGTTTTCAAGCGGTGTCTTATTTGGGGAAATCTCGCTCTGTTTATATTTCTGCGGTGGGCAATTCCATCCTTTTAATGCAAGTGTATCCTGATGATAGATTGCCAAAGAATATTGATTCCTATAGCACAAAATTAGTGGAACTTCTTATAGATGCTGTTCCAGCTTTTACTCAAGATAGTTCAAACAACCTTTCTCGTTAATAGTTAGATGCCCTCCAGGCGAATACGAAAAACTGTGTGGGCGGGTCTAATATTAGTGGTGCTTTATTTATTAAGCCGCATTGCATTTTACACTTTAGATCCAGAAAACATCATAGACTTAGATAAAGGGGATAATTTAAACGCAAAACAAGAAGTTTATGCAATGTGTGCTCATATAGTAGATGGCAAACCGCTGGTTTTAGATTCTGTTTTTTCTGTAAAAAAGAATATTTACGCTTATTCACAGCATTCCCATAGAACTCATTTAATGCATCATTGGTTTCTTGACTCAACTTTAGTTTTTAGCCATCTCTGTTCTTATGATACTGTGTGTATAAGCACTGACCACAAAAAAATGCAACCTGGGGAGTGGTCGGTGGATTTTGTTGAAGGTGACAAGTTAAAGTCAACAGTGCAGTTTCGCGTATTAGCTAAAGAAAATCCATGCCGAAAATAACTCAAGGAATATTAACTGGTTTGCTACTAGTTTTTTTGTCCAATGTTTTTGCTGAAACTAGGGGCTTGTCTTTGGTAGATGTTAAAATTTGGGATATGCTTGAAAAAAATGCTTATGCTTTATATGAAAAATCCTCTCAATTAGCCCCTCAAGAAAAAGATTCTCTTTGGATAAATGGGCATAAAAGCATGCGTGTAGTAGTAGGTGAGGGTGGCTCTGAGGTGCAACAAGAGCTGCGCTTACAAATGCAGGGAGAAGTGGCCGCAGGCTGGTATTTAGAGGGACTGCTGGTAGATGAAGGACTTTCGGTGGGAGAATTGCGAGTTTCTACTCTGCAAGATGTTAGCGCCATGTATTTGCGTCTATATAAGGGTAATGTGATTTTTACTTTAGGTGAAACAGAATTTAATCATGAGGGGTCGTTTTTAGATGATTTTAGCCATGCTACGGCGGGATTTAGCTTAAAATCTGCAGGGAAAAAGGTGAAAAGTCAAGTGGCTTTAGGACAAAGTTCAGCGCACACTAAAACAACAGTTTTCCAAGGTTACGATGGTCAAAGACAAGGCTATTTAGTTGGTGAAAACAATGAGTTTGTTGCGGTGGTTCCAAATTCTGAGACGGTTTGGTGGCAGGGTAAAAAATTGGAGCGGGGAGTGGATTATCGCATGGAATATGTGGGTGGTGTTTTAGATTTTTTGGGAAGTAATAGCCCGTCTAGCCGAGATGAAGTGGTGGTAACTTACGAAGAATGGGAAGAAGATTCAGGCAGAGATTTTTTGGGAATAGATTTACTTGGAAAATGGAAATATGCCAATATACGAGCATCAGTTATAGATATAACTGGAGATTCTCTAGTAGCACCCCGAGGGTTAATGTTGGCAGGAGCGGCTATTAAACCAACGAGCTTTTTGTGGTTAGAAAGTGAGTTGTTTCATAATCCATATCAGCAAGCTAATTTGTGGAGTTATAATTTGGGAAGCGATTCGGGTTGGCAAGCTAATAATCGTAATTTTGCTTTTTCTGTTCAGGGAATGCATTTAGAAGAAGGCTTTAGTGCATTAAATTTTAATGGATTGCAAAATTACTGGAACAATCATATTTTACAACGACATTGGTATTTAAAAGATTTGGATAGTGCAGAGAGTAAAAATTATCAACAATTACGCTGGGGGCTTAGGCCGGGCGCAAATTTAAACACTAGGATTGACTGGGGATATAAATATGGTGAAGATTGGAATGCCCAAAGATGGTCTTGGCTTTGGGAGCGCAAAACAACGAAATCCAAAGTAGATTGGGAACTTGCACACATAGATTCTTGGCAAAAGCAACAGCAAAGTAGCGGATGGCAATCTTCGTTAAATATGCAGACTTATTTAAATAATTTGCAAATTTATGGTGGAGTATTTGGAGCGCAAAAAGAACAGCCTGCAAAAGCTGAGCATTATGAATGGGAGTTAAATTCAGGGATTAAGAGTGATTTTTGGTTGTTTCAAGATCTGCATGAAGATATAAAATGGGAAGGAGTAGCGCAATTAAAAAATAAATATTTGGTGGATTCAATGCAAAGAATGGTATGGACCCAAAGCTTTAATATGGGAGAAGGGTGGTGGCGTTGGAATTCATTTGTGCAGGGACAATGGTGGTTGCATGGCAATGAATACCAACAAAATTATATGGGGGCTTCTGAGCAACGCTTAGATTTGTGGCATCGAGCATGGGAATTAAACCTTTTGCATCGCATGGATCTCACCGCAGAACAGCTTTTTAGGCCAGTTTACAAAAAAGTGGAGCCTGGTTTGGGAGATGTAGTGTGGGATAGTCTTAGCGGAGAGTTTATAGAGGGTGTAGATCAAGGGGATTATATTTTTGATGGAAGCATAAGGGACGATTCTTTGGCGGCCATACGCACCGCTGATGCGCAATTTAGCGCTGATTTATGGTGGTTTCCGCGGGAGCAGTTTGCTGTACGCCATGGAATTTTAGCAGATTTGAGTTTAGGAGCAAGTCTTTTATTGCACGGCCGCGATACCACCAAGCTTTGGGGAAGCTTACCTTGGAAAAAAAGCCATTTAAATAATCTTGTGGATGGACTTTATGGATGGTCTTTAAAAACTCGGTGGCACCCAAGTTCTGGCAAATTAAATGCGCTTTTAAGCTGGGGGAGCGAATCCCAAAGATCTGGCGGAACTTATGCGGGGGCCGAGTCGCGGGGTTTTCAGCAAATTGATTTGCATTGGCAATTGCACAAAAACTTGCGGTGGCAAGGCTTTGGTGAGCGAGAACAGGTAGAAAGGACTCTTCCCAATGCAATGCGCTGGACATCTTGGTCGCAAAAACACTACTTATTCTGGGATTTTAAAACCCATTGGGTAGGAGCGCCAAGTTTTAGATGGCAACAAAGTGATGGTGCCTCTCTTTGGGGCAACTTACACACCAAATTATGGATTCCAGGACTTTTGATTCAATGGCAACCCTATGGTTTGTCGGTGGCGAGCATAGAGTACGGTTGGGCTTATTTACAAAGCGCCGATGCTTTAACGCCCTATAGGCTTAGTCAGGGCTATGCTCCAGGAATAACCCATCGAATAGAACTGACTGCAGACTATGCAGCCAAAGACGGTCTTTTATTTAGTCTTAGTTATTTGTTGCGTGGAGATGCTAGTGCTTGGTTCCAAAAATTAAGCGGGGAGGCGCATCTTGATTTTTAAAAATTTAGCGATGTTTTTAATTTTGTCGTCTCTTTTGTGCAGTGAGGCCAAAGCTAAGAATGTTTATTGCCCCGACCAAAGCGTGTTAAAGCGAGTTGCGCTTCAAGATAATTCCGATTCTTTGTGGCAAAACACTTCTTGGGAAAATTTAGGCGATTATGGCGCTTTACGGGCTAAAATAGATGATTTGCTGGTTTGGTATCAAAATCATGGTTTTGTTTTTGCACAAATAAAAATTCATCACCAAAATTGCGCGCCTATGGTGGCAGTGGAATTACACAAAGGAGAAGCTTGGCTATGGGATTATGCTCAATCTCAAAATAATGTGGGAGTTAAGCCCGAAAATTTATCTAAAATGGCTTTAATTAAACGGGGAGAACCAGCTAATTTGGCAAGCTTAGAGGCAAGTCGTCGCTTATTGGCACGGCGAGCATATTTCCATGTAGGAGACTCAGTGCAATTGTTTCGCCAAGCTGATCGCAATTTACTAATACCAGTTTTTGATTTAGAAAGTCGTGCCCATAGCAGTGTCGAGGGCTTTTTTATGTACGCTCAAGATGATTTTGAAAAAAAATGGCAAAGCTGGCTGCGTTTAGATCTGCGCAATATTGGTGGAGCAGGTAGGGATTTTTCTCTATGGGGGCGGCAACTTGATGATACAAGAGAATTACAATTGCATTGGCTAGAATGGGCCTTATTTAGCACTCATTTGGATCTAAACTTAGATTTGCATATAGAAGCAGACAGTGTGGAAAATCATTGGGGTTTTCACGGTGCTTTGGGCTGGCAATACGATTATAATTGGCATTTTAGTATGGGCTATTTGGCTCGGACTATGGAAAAAACAAGGGCTTCTCAAGGGGGAGAAGTGAGCGTAGTATATGACAGCCGTGACCAAGTGCCTTTAACTCGTAGCGGATTGCGGTGGGAGTCGCAAAATCAATGGTGGCAAAGGCCAAATGGCGCTAATAAAGGATATTTCTCCACTCATTGGCGAGGAGAGTTGTATTACCCTTTAGCCCAAAGTTTATCAGCAAAACTAGACTTGCGTTATCAAACTTTGTGGCCTCGCAAAAACAACTACAATTCTCGGGAACTATTTAAATTAGGCGGAGAAATTTTACCAGGGTATTGGCCGAACTCTATTTTAAGTCCACAGTTTGCGTTGCTAAATGTCTCATTACACAAGTATTTTTCCCAAACCGCTTTGGGGGCTTTTGCAGAAATTGCTTGCTTGCGCACCCTAAATCCAGGTTTAGATCTTTTATGGGATTATGGTGTGTCTTTAGAACAGAATCAAAGGGGGATCACCGTATTTATGCAAATCGCCTGGGCTCGTGAAAGTAGCTTTTTAGAGGCTTTACTTAGTTTAGGAGTACGCACGAATTTCTAGGTCAGATGCTCAAATTGGTCTTGGGCGTGCCAAGAACTGCGTACCAATGGACCACTTTCGCAGTGGGAAATACCTTGTTCCTGGGCAAAACGCGCAAATTCGGCAAATTCTTTAGGGCTATAATAGCGTTCCACTGAATGATGTTCTGAGCTTGGTTGTAAATACTGACCAATGGTTAAAATATCCACTTGTGCTTGAGCGGCGCATTCTATAAATTCAAAAACCTCATGGTTTTTTTCTCCTAAACCCAACATAATTCCTGTTTTATTGATAAAACCTTGTTTACGAGCATGTTCTAAAATTTTCCAACTATGTTCCCAGTTGGCAAATTTGCGTATGGATTTTTGCAAACGCGGCACCGTTTCTAAATTATGGTTAAGCACATCGGGTTTAGCAGCCAAAACTTTATCTAAAAGTTCGGTATTTCCTTGAAAATCAGGCACTAAAGCCTCTACTTTAATAGAGGGGCTAAGGCTTTTTACCGCTTGGATAGTTTCGTACCAATGCTGAGCCCCTTGATCGGGCAAATCATCGCGATCTACGCTGGTTAAAGTCAAATAACGCAGCTTCATTAATTGAGCGTTTTGTGCCAGGCGTTGGGGTTCATCTCGATCTGGGGGTAGGGGCTTGCCGGTTTTAATATTACAAAAAGCACAGGAGCGGGTGCAAATATCTCCTAAAATCATAAAAGTAGCCACTCCCCGGGACCAACATTCCCCTTTATTGGGGCAATGAGCCTCCTCGCAGACCGTATGTAAAGAATTGTTGCGTATCAATGCGCTCAAATCTTTGTAAGCTTTACCGCCACCTACGGGGGCTTGTAACCAGTTAGGTTTTCGCAATGCTTTACTCTTGCTCATACTTAACCCCATATTGTGCATGTACCACTCTAGTTTTTGCTAGATGGTCGTGCAAAGCTCGTCTTTTAGGGTCGAGCATTACAATAATAAATCCTATACCCAAGGTCATGGCATTTAACAAAAAGGCAAAATATCGTGAAAAACTTCGCGGCAATGATAGTTTTTGACCAGTATCAGTAACAATCCTTAAACCCACCAACATTTTACCGGGTGTACCACCATATTGCCACATAAACCAAATTTGATAACAAGCGTCTATAAACAGGCTGGGGATATGTATTAAACGAGATTCCATCAGGCTTTGTTCGGGGATGCGGAAAACTACTGTGTAAATTAATAGTAAAATCGCATTTACCATGCCTAAAATCAGAAGATCCGCTAAAATAGCTGCCAAACGCAAGCCAAAAGAGGCGTATTTTGCTTGGAGTTCAGGTTTAGGGATTTTTTGCACAGGAACTTCAACTTCTTTATCCACTGAAGTGTCTTTTTCTGTTTTTTCTGCATTTTCCTTTTCTAATTCCGGCTCTTCAGGCTTGGGAGCAACTTGTTCCCAAGGTGTCCATTGGCTTAAGCCTTGATGCCAAACCAGAGTTTCAGGGTTAATATTTCCGTTTTTTGCCAAAAGTTCTATCATATATAATGGATATGGACCTTGTTGGCGTTCTTTTTCGCTTTTTTTATCATCAAGATAGTACCATTTTTCAATCATGTCCTAAAAAATAGGTAAATTGTGGCAATGAATGTATTTAGAATTGGACAACGATGGATTAGCGTCAACGAAATGGAGTTGGGCTTGGGTAGAGTTATGGAAATTGAAGGCCGTTTTGTGGTGATAGAATTTCCTGCAAGCTCTGAAATACGCACCTACAACAAGGCGAATGCACCCTTAAAAAGATTTATCCTAGAAAAAGATGATACAGCTAGCGATGAAAAGGGAAATAAATTTAATATCGCCAAGGTAGAAGTAGAAGAAGGTTTGTTGCGTTACTTCAACGAAAAAGGTGAGATTTTAATCGAAGAAGACTTAAATCACCGCATCAGCGTCAAAAGAGCAGATCTTTTTGATAAAATGATTCAAGGGCAAAGCCATCCGTTAAAGCATTTTTTATTGCGGGAAAAACTTACCCAGCTCAACTTTAAATGGTTGGGTTCACCAGTTCGTGGCATGATCGGTCCTCGGGTGGATTTAATTTCTCATCAATACTATATCAGTCATCGCGGTAGTATAAGTTCTGATTTACCTCGTTTTATGCTGTCAGATGAAGTTGGTTTAGGTAAAACTATTGAAGCGGGGATGATATGGCATTCACTGCGCACGCGTCAGCGCATAACTAAAACTCTAGTAATAGTGCCAGAATCATTGAAATTGCAATGGGTGCTCGAAATGCTACGCCGTTTCAATCATTTTTTCACTTTGGTGGATTTAGAATATATTCAGTCCTTGGAGCCCATTGGCGACGATCCCATGCCAAACCCGTTTACCACCCGCAATGAAATGATTTGCACTTTTGAATATTTGCTAGAAGAACCTTCGTTGTATCACGATCTTTTAGAAGTGGATTGGGATTTGGTAATTGTTGATGAAGCTCACCATTTGCGTGCCGAAGATGGCGAGGCTAGCCCAGAGTTTGTTATTGTAAGTAATATTGCAGATAAAACTAAGGGGTTATTATTTTTAACAGCAACACCTTTACAGTTAGACGAAGAGTCGCATTTCAATCGTTTGCGCTTATTAGACCCCAGTCGTTATCAAGAATATTCTCAGTACCAAAAAGAACAAAGTTCTTATCAAACCCTTGTTAAAGATTTAAACGATTTTGTAGATGCTCAAAATGAAAAAAATCTCACTTGGGAAAGTTTAGACGAAGCTATTCCCGCAGAATCGCAAATAAGACCCTGGTTAGATAATGTTTCTAGCGATAGCTTAGAGGCTGGGGAGTGGGTGCGCCGCATAGTAGATGCTTTGGGGACTGGCTCCACAATATTCAGAAATACTCGCAAAAACATTTCTGGTTTTCCCCAAAGAATTTTACACGCTTACCCCTTAGAAGCTAATCCCGAATACCGAAATATTGTCAGTATGTCGGTGGATAAGTTTTTGGATGATAGCTTAGATTTTAGCATAAATGGTATGCTAGGCATGGAACTTCCAGAAATCTGGGAGTTAGACGAAAGAGTGGCTTGGCTAGAAAATTTTTTAAACATCCACAAAAAAGAAAAAATTTTGCTGATTTGCTCAGATATTGAAGTGGTGTTAAATCTTGCGAAAATTTTGTCTAAAACCATTGCTGCTAAAGATTTTGTGCTTTTTCACGAGCAGATGGAATTGCTTTCCCGAGATAGAGCAGCTACGCATTTTGCCCACAAAGATGGTGCGCGCTTGTTGATTTCATCGGAAATAGGCTCTGAGGGGCGTAACTTCCAGTTTGCTAGTCATCTTATATTATTTGATTTACCATTGCAAGCCACTTTGCTAGAGCAAAGAATAGGTCGCTTAGATAGGATTGGACAAGGAAATGAGGTTCATATTCATGTGCCTTATGCAAAAGGTTCAGGACTTGAAAGCTTATTTGTTTGGTATCACGAAGTTTTTGATGCCTTTCAACGGCCTTTTATGGGTAGTGAATTTATTTATAAAAAGCATCAAGATTCCTTGCTGGAAGCTATAATTGTGCCGCAATTACTACCATCTTTTAGAGAAGAGGTAATTCCAACGGTAAAGCGGGATGTAGAGCAGTTACGCATAGACATAGAGCTGGGGCGTGATAGATTGTTGGAGTATAATTCTTTTAATAAAAACTTAGCCAATGAATTGGTAAATGAGGTGGATGAATTTGATGCAGATGATGAGTTTTACGATGCCATAGTGCAAGCCTTAGAAGAATTTGGTGTAGATGTGGAAGAGGCTTCATTGCCAAGATCTTTGCTTTTGCGTAGCACGCCCCAGTTAAAAGTTGAAATTCCAGGTCTTTTTGAAAGGTCTCAAGCCATCGCTAATGTTAGCGATAGCGAAGCTTTAGAAGATGAGTTTGGAAATAGATCTAACGATGCCATGGTGGTGTCTTTAGACCGCTATGAAGCTCTAAATCACGATGAAGTAGAGTTCCTGAGCTGGGAGCATCCCATAGCTCAGGGTGTCTTTGATTTGGGCATGGAAACAGAATTTGGCTCGGTAAGTATAGCTGGTTGGCAAGGTGCGCCAGAAAAGCAGGTTTTGATGCAGTTTAATTTTATCCATGAAATTCCCACAGCTTCTCATTGGGGAATCTCTGATTTGACAGCGCCAAAATTGATTAAAGTATTGGTAAATGCTACGGGCAAAGATTATTCAGCATGGTTAGAGAAATTATCACCAGATGATTTCAAACCTTTGGCCTTGAAGCCTGGAGCTTCCTTAGAGGCCAGGGTTAAGCAATTTGCCACCAAAGGCTTAGAGGCGGCAAAAAAGCTTGCCGAAGATCAATCTGAGCAATTTATGCGTCAAAGTTTAGACCAAGTGTCTGAGCGCTTAGATAAAGAGTATCAGCGAGCCCAATATTTGCTTTCTTTAAAAGGTAAAACTCGCAATAGTAGTTTACTAAAAACAATGCGTTCAGAAGGTATAGAGCGCAGGCGTGCTGTACAGAATCCCCAGTTGCGTTTAGATAGTGTGTGCTTGTTAGTTTGCGTATAAAGCCTTTTATCACTATTCTTATGGTGATAATCGGTTTGCGCTAGTATATAGCTCTTTTTAACTTATTATTCAGGCATGAGTATGCGAGTGTTTTTTACTTATTTAAAAAAATGGTTACGCGAACGATATTATCGTATGTGTTTACTTCCTTCAGCCATGGTTACTATGGTCTTAACTGCTTTTGCTTTTATGACTTTGGGATTTCCCATGACTGGGGGAGTGTTTTTTAAGATTTTAGCCCTAATAGCATTTTTTACCTTTTCCATAGGTTCTTTACTTATTGTTTTGTGGGGAATTTGGTCTTTATTACCTTTGCGCTTAAATAGATTTGAACGACATTTGAGTTCTATATTTTTAGTAATAGTGGGAGTTTTTACTGGAACCACAGTTACAGTTTCCATGGCAGCTCAGTTGTTAGGTCGTAATTTTTACGATGTGGTACGGCAAGTAATGTTATTTAATGGATTACTTACTTTAATAGTTATTTCTTTGATGGTAATTTATGAACAAATGCGCACTCGTTTAGAAATAACCCTAGCACAATTAAAAGAAAAAGAAATTAATGAACAAAGATTACTCCGTTTAAAAACCCAAGCAGAGTTAAGTTCCTTGCAAGCTAAAATTAACCCGCATTTTTTATTTAACAGTTTGAATTCCATTGCCAGTTTGGTGTCCATAGATCCGCGCCGAGCTGAAGAAGCTGTGGAAATGCTATCGAAATTACTGCGTTTTTCACTGCGTTCTTCTGAAAAGAGGGTGGTGCTTTTGCGTGATGAGTTCGATATCGTGCGCACATATTTGGATTTGGAAAAGCTGCGTTTAGGGCATCGTTTAGAATACCAAATTGAGCTGATTGGCGATGTGGATAAGGGTTGTGTGCCAGGTATGTTATTGCAACCACTGGTCGAAAACAGCATTAAGCACGGCCTAGTGCGTAAAATAGGAAAAGGCACAGTTTTGGTGCGCGCTTCAGTGGAATATGAAGAAGGCGGCGATATTTGTCGTATTATAGTAGCTGACAATGGTTGTGGTTGGACAGCTAAATCTCGAGTGGGTGGCATAGGGATCGCTAACATAAAAGAAAGATTGAATTTATATTTTGATGGCAGATGTTCTATTGAACAATATAACAGAGATGGTGCTGTTATAGAAATTACTTTTCCCGTGGAGGGTTCATGTACCGTGTTTTAATTGCAGATGACGAAGAATTGGCACGTTTGCGTATGCGCAAGTTGTTGCAGGCTTATAGCGATAAGCTAGAAATTGTGGCAGAAGCTAAAGATGGGGTGGAAGCTTTGGAAAAAATCAAAAGCGAAGATCCCGATATAGTATTTTTAGACATTCAAATGCCAGGGATGACCGGCATCGAAGTGCTTAGCAAACTTGATTCCGACAAAATGCCCTGGGTGGTTTTTGCCACGGCTTTCGAGGAATACGCCATCAAAGCTTTTGAAGAAAATGCGGTGGATTATCTATTAAAGCCCATCGAAAGCAAAAGATTGGCCAATACCATCGCAAAAATAGATCGCATTGTAGAAAAGCGAAATTCGCCGCAATTAGTGGAAACAATTAGGCATTTAATGAGCTCACAAACAGCTAGTAGCTCTTTTTTACAACGCATTCAGGTTAGAATAGGAGATAGAACAGTTTTAGTGAATGTAGAAGATGCTATTCGCTTTGAGTCTGAAGATAAATATACGACTTTGCATACCGATACCAATCGTTATGTAATTGATGCTCCGCTTATTGAACTAGAAAAAAAGCTAGATCCAGAGCATTTTATGCGCGTGCACCGTGCTCATCTGGTGAATATTGGGCGCATTAAAGAAATTCAAAGGCAGTTTGGCGGTCGTTTAAAGTTATTAATGAATGATAAACAAAGATCGATTTTGCCTGTGAGTAGGAATTTTGCTGATAAGGTGCGAAAATTATAAAAATTCCTTGTAAAGCTATTAACTATTCTTTATAATGATATTTAAAGAGGTTTTTTATGAGTGAAACTGTAAAGTCTAATACTTACAAGGTTTTTTATTATATAGTTTTTGCGGTGTTAATAACTTGGCAGTTGTGGGCAGCTTCTGCAGGGGCTGCAACAGTTTCTGCCCCTTCAGATATGTCGCTTTGGTTAAGTTTTGCCAGTTCTTTATTGGTATTTGTATGGATAATTGTACTCGCTTTTACCCCCGTGACATTTATAGTTTTTCTTGCTTTGTTTTTAGGTTTTTCTGGTTTGTTTTCTGTATGCACTATAGATCTTTTGTCTTTTTATAGAGAAATTAGTCCTAAAATATTAAGTTACCAAGAAGTGCAAAAAATCTTTGCCTTAGGCTTTATTTCTGTAGGGGTTATCTCTTGGAGTATAGATCGCCGCAAAGAGCATAAGGCTAGTAAAACTCTCATAGCTATAGATAGCTTAACAGGACTTTATAATACCAGATTTTTCTATCAAGAACTGGAAAATGAAATTCGTCGTGTGCGTCGTTATCAGAGAGAGTTAGCTCTGCTATTAGTGCGGGTAGAAGGTTTACGCGAGTACAATGAGCTATACGGTTACAGTGAAGGTGATAAAGTGCTTAAAGATATGGGGCAATCCATATTGGGTTATCTGCGCCGTTCGGACATAGGATGCAGGTTTGGAGCTAGCGAGTTTGCGGTGTTATTGCCCGAAACCCCCAGTGCCGGAGCAGCTTTAGTGGCTCAACGACTGCAAAATCGATTGCAAAGCCTAAAGTTTATGGTTGATGGCAAAGAACTGTATCAAAAGATTTCTATTTCCATAGTACAATTACAAGAAGACGAAACTTCCATGGGCTTGGTTCGCCGTGGAGAAAAACTATTAGAAGTCGCCATGGAGCAAGGTGGTAACATGATTATAAAAAAGTAAAGTCTATTTATACTTTTCTAAAGCTTTTTGATAAGATTCCTCTATGCTTAAACCAGCAAAATCTTGGGCATGAAACAGTCGTCCACTGATACCGTCGTTTAAAAGAGCGGGAATCAAGGCTCCAGGGATCACACTTTCTACACTATTAGGAGCATTAGGACCACCTAAATCTGTGCGTAGCCAGCCAGGATCTAAAAGGTTCATTTGAACACCAGAATCTTTGAGCTTAGGAACTAAATCGGCTACAAATTTGTTAAGCGCCGCTTTAGAAATTGCGTAAGCTGTGAGTTCGGGTTCATCAGCAATGCCTGAAGTGGTATTGATCACGACTCCACTGCGCCTAGCGAGCATAAGTGGTACCAAACGATGGCAAATCCTGATTAAACTGATAGTATTTACTTCAAAACTCTGTCTAAATTCTTTAGCGGGGGTATTCCAAAAATCTGAGTGGTAAGGGGTCATAATTACGGCATTATTGTACAAAATATCAATTTGTGGACTCATTTTAAGAGCCTTATCGAGCATGGCATCCACTTGAGCCTGGTCGTTTAAATCGCCATAAACACTCTGTGCAGAGACTCCCAGTTGGCGGATTTCTGTTAATAAGTCTGTGGTATGCTCGATTTTACGGCTGTGCAAAATGACATTACAACCCTGTTGTGCCAATGCTAAGCTAATTTGCTTGCCTACACCACGACTAGCTCCAGTAACTAAAGCCCATTTGCCTTTAAGATCTCTCACTTGTGATACTCCTTATAATGTTTTTTTGTTGCTCAAACAAGCCCCCACGCTTTTTCATTTGCAAAATTCTGAGGCTAGATTCATTTATGCGCTGAAGCAGTGCAGGGTCTTTTTGGGCTTCATCTGCTAATAAATCTATCATCTCTACCGCCTTAATAGGATAGGTAATCATAAGCATGTCGATTCCTGCACGAACCGCAATTAACACGAGTTTTTTAAAGTCTGCGGCAGAATAATGGTTATCCACTTTAGGCTTTTGGCTAATCCAACTTCGCAAAGCTGCTCCCCATAAATCATCGGTCATAATTACCGCTTCAGGATGGTCTTGGCGAACCCAACCCACAATTTTGGGGTCGAAAACCGCAGGGGATTGGGAGAATTTATGATATTGTACGCTGGTCATCATAATAGAATGAGTATAAGGTGCAAGGGCAATAAAAGGCTCTCTATAACGCAATAAATCTACGCTATCTGCATCGCTCATGGCGATTTCATGGTCGGAGTTACCCTGGGAGTCATATCCAGGATAGTGTTTGCTTACACACATCATGCCTCCGCGCGCCATGCCTTTGCTAAAAGCTTGGGCATTTTTGATGATTTCTACTGGTTTTTTCCCATAAGAGCGGCGGGAATGGGCCATAAAAGTAGCTTCTCCATGGCTATTTAGAGAAGGGTCTAAAACTGGGGCTAAATTAGTGTTCATACCAATTTCTGCCATTTTCAAACTCACGCGATGGGCATAGTTTTCTAAAGAATCTAAGCCCATGCTGGCTTGTTCCTCTGCAGAAGGTTCGTTTTTCCATGCCGCAAATCTATTTAATCGATTAACTTTGCCTCCCTCTTGGTCTAAACTCACAATTAAAGGGATTTTCAAGGTGGCTTGCAAAGTATCTAGGTCTTTTTTGAGTTGTTCTGGCTTGCGCAGCGAAGGACTCATCACTAAAACGCCCCCAAACTCGTGTTTTTGCATAAAAAACACTGGAGAGTGATACACCAAAACCATTTGCGCTATTCTTTGACGCAAGCTTAAAGCTTGCCATAGGGAGTCGATATTAGTTGCAGAAATTATGCTAGATGTTAAAAATATTGTTAATAAAAACCGGGAAATCATAGGTTTTATTTTCCTTTTTCGGCTCGCTCTTTTCGCCATTTTTTAAGCTGATCTAAGCGAGTTGCTAAGTTTTGTTCGTTACCGTAATTTGTGGGCTTATAAATTACGGTGCCTAAAAGTTTTTGAGGTAGATGATCTTGCCCAGAATAAGCATTAGGGGCATCGTGATCGTATAAATATCCGTGCCCATATCCCAATTTGTCTGCTGTTTTGCTGGAGTTGGGTCTAAAAGCTTTGGGAACTGGCAAAGTGCCATGCTCTTTA
Organism: Fibrobacter sp.; assembly: GCA_012511955.1. Taxonomy (GTDB): domain Bacteria; phylum Fibrobacterota; class Fibrobacteria; order Fibrobacterales; family Fibrobacteraceae; genus JAAZFC01. The sequence goes on from JAAZFC010000014.1 coordinate 39,526, forward strand.
ACCAAAGCATCGGCGTGGGCTGCCGCTATTTCTAAAGCATTGCTTTTGGGAGCTAAAGATAAGTAAACAGTAAGTTGATCTAAGGATATTAATCCTTCGGGTTTCCCTAAAAAATCATAAGCCTCTCTGCAAGAAGTGGCAATTTGTATGGCATGGGGATCCGCTAAACCAATATCTTCCATGGCCATACGCATCAAGCGACGCAACAAATAGCGGGGATCTTCGCCGGCTTGCAACATGCGATGCAACCAATAGAGCGCGGCGTGCACATCGGAGCCTCGTACAGATTTATGCAAAGCCGAGATTAAGTTGTAATGCTCGTCGTATTGTTTGTCGTAACGCAGGGGTTTTTGGTATTGAATTCCTTCTAAGTCAGCTAAAGCTATGCTGTTTGGATTATTTAAAGCTTGAAAAATCCATTCGATTTGATTGAGTAAATAGCGCGCATCTCCTTCACTTTGATACACCAACTTTTTTACCACCGCATCGTCAATTTCCACTTGTTTTTGTCCCAAACCTCGTGGATGGTCCTTTACTGCCAGCCAAAATAGTTTATATAAATCGTCTTCTTTGAGTGGAGAAAACAAAATTAACTGGCAACGGGAAAGCAAAGCATTGTTAATTTCAAAGGAAGGATTTTCTGTGGTGGCGCCAATTAAAGTGATGGTTCCATCTTCTACAGCTCCTAAAAGTGCATCTTGTTGGTTCTTATTAAAGCGATGAATTTCATCTATAAATAAGATGGTCTTTTGCCCTCTACGGCGTCTTTCATGGGCTTGACCAATTGCATCTTTAACATCGCGTACTCCAGCATTTACTGCAGAAAGTTTGGCGAAAAAACTACGACTTTGCTGTTCTATAACATGGGCCAGAGAAGTCTTTCCACAGCCCGGCGGTCCCCAAAATATTAATGAGGGAATGTTATCTGTTTCCAAAGAGCGGCGTAAAATAGAATTATCGCTTAAAATACGAGATTGACCTAGCACTTCGTCTAGGTTTTGAGGGCGCATGCGCTCGGCTAATGGGCGTGTGCTTTCGGGCACAGCGAATAAGTCGGATTGCATGGTTTAAATGTACTTAAAAACTAAAGACTTCTAAGTCTTTCTTCGGGATTTAGTAGAGTTACTAAACGAAACGAGAGCAGATTGTTCATAACCACTACTTCGCCTTTAGCTATGGTTTTACCATTTACCACTAAATCCACATTTTCCCCTGCAATGCGGTCAGTGGGAATTATAGAGCCATTTTGTAAATCTAAAAGTTCGCGAACAGTAATTTTAGAATGCCCTATAACCATAGAAACATCAAATATTACATCTTGCAAATTCTCTACATCTAAACTTTTTCGAGAGGATTTGTGA
>JAAZFC010000124.1 GCA_012511955.1 Fibrobacter sp.
GCGTCGTACCAGCCTCCGCGCACATCGCGTGTCCCTTTTTCTGGAGCATTATAAAAACCAACTGCAGAGTCTCTTTGCCAAACATGAGGGTGGTTGGCGCGGCTATGGTAAAAATAGTCGAGAGTTAAGGCTAAAGTTTGGTCAAAAAGAGGGTGATCGTCTATGACAAAAATTTCGGATTGAAAGGGTGTACCCATCATATTCTTAGCGCGTAAGTAGTAGCTACCGGCTTTGGTAAGTTCACTAAAATCAATTCGCGATGTTGGGAGGGGGAGGGCACTCCAATCTTCTGTTGCATCTAAAAATGCATATTCAATGGTATGTGCAACCTCATCAGTGGTAGCATCCACTACTTCGCAAGCTCCTGAAATATAAGTTTCCGCAAAAATGGCAAACTTCGGACCTTGAGCACTATAACCCACTTGGTTTATACGAAACCCTGCCGCTAATAAGATTGCGGGCAAGGCTAAAAGGTTCAACAGCGAGTTTTTCCATCTCATAATTATTCCTCTGTGGATATTTTCTGGTATAAAGTAATATATTTCAAGGTAGTTAGTTGTTTTATAGTTTTAATTAAAAAGAAGTTAATATGTACAATAAAGTAAACCCCCTTTGTTATCCCTGTGTGTTAAATCAAGCTCTTTCCACTGCCAAGCATTTAGATTTATGTGAGTCAGATACCAAAGATCTGTTATCTGTGGCTATGAATTATTTAGAAGTTTCACGGTATAAACCCATGATGGTTCAGCATATTGTCCGTTACATAACCGATGTGGCCCAAGCAAAATCTGGAAAGACCGATGTTTACCATGAAGTTAAATTATTTTCTCATAAAATAGCGCAAAAATATGCCGAGCAAATGCGGACTCAAATTCCCCATCATCCCCAGCCCTTACAGTATGCTATAAAATTAGCTGCGGCGGGAAATATCATTGACTTTGGAGCTAAAAGCCATGGAGATTTAAACATTGAAGCTTAATTACGGCAGGTAGATAACCTAGATTTTAGTTGTTTTGATTTTGACGCTTTAAATTCGCGCTTAAGTCAAGCTAAAAACCTGCTATATATTTGCGATAATGTTGGTGAACTTGATTTTGATAAGCTTTTGATGGAGCAAATAGTAAAAGATTTCCCGAATTTACAGATTTATGCGGCTTTTCGCCATACGCCTATTATCAATGATGCGACTTTAGAAGATGCTCACCAAGCGGGTATTGCTGATTTTGCCACGGTTTTAAGTAGCGGCAGCGTGTATCCTGGCACAATTTTGGCCGAAGCTAGCTCTGAATTTTTGGATTTATACAAAAAAGCCGATGTAATAATTGCCAAGGGTCAAGGGAATTATGAGACCATGTATTTGGAAGCCGATGCGCGTTTATTTTTCATTTTGCGCATAAAATGCGAACCCATGGCCATGTTGGCTCAGGAAGAAAAAGACAGTTTGGTTTTAATGAAAAACTTAAAAGCTTAAGCTACCCAAACCGTAAGAACCTTTGACAATAATAAATGCACCTAGAGAAAGCAGTAGCAATGCTCCAATGATACGCACCAATGAAGCATGGCTGCGAGCTTTTTTGGCCTTGGCTCTAAACCATTGGGTGGCGTATCCGGCTAAAAGCACGGGAATCCCAAAACCGATGGAATAAATAGTTAGGAGAAAGATTCCTTGGGCGACGCTGCCTTGGCTAGCCACCATGGCTAAAATTGAGCTGAGAAATGGTCCCACGCAGGGAATCCAAACTAAACCAAGAGCTAAGCCGAGCAAAAGTCCTGCAAATAAGCCTGTGCCTGTTTGTGGCGCTAGTTGTTGGAGTTTGTTTAGATGTTTAAATGCGTCTATGCCCACCAGTAAAAAAACACCTAAAAGCACTATGATTGCTCCAGAAATAATTTCTAAAGTACGCATTTTAGGGGCGAGCCAGTTACCTGCCACGGAAGATAAAATTCCCATCAGTATAAAAGTCAGGCTTAGACCAAGGGTTAGCATTAAAGGTCGTAATTTATGATCCTTTTCAGAGCCAGCAGCCACAATGGGCAATACTGGTAATACACAAGGGCTAAGCACACTGGCTAAACCTGCACCTAAAGCCCCTAAAATTAGCATAAAACTCATTTTACACCCTTGTCAAAAACTTGTTTAAGTACATCGTATTGATGGATTCCTGGGGGAAATCTATGCAAAGTGGAATCTTTTTGATCTACTAAAATAAGACTGGGCAGACTGCGCACACCGTATTTATAGAACATATCCCTATCTGTGGGTACATTGGTACTTATATATTTTAATTGCGCATGATTTTTTAAATCCGGGGAGTTTTTCAAAATTTCATCTTGAATTTGGCAGGGCCTTCCACCAGGATTAATGAAAAAATAGAGTGTGGGTAAAGCGCTATGGGATTTTTCTTTGGCGAGTGCTGGCGCTGCTTTACTTTCTTCTTTTACCGTCGATACTGCCGCCTGCTCTTTAGAAGTATCTTTAGCGCAGGAAATTGATATTAAAATCGCAAAAAATATTGTGAGTTTCTTCATAGTTTACCTTGTTTCAAACAATTAATTTACTACCACATTCACCTAAAAGCAATAGATTTGGAACACTTGTTCTAAGATAGCTAACAAAATCTAAACCAGAGCAGTGTAAGGGCATGATTTTTCGAAATTTATGTTTTTTTACCGAATTTACAAAATCATTAAAGACTTTTTCACCTAAACTTACTAAGTGAAAACCTCCCACCAGTGCGTAAAAGGGGATTTTTGGAAAAAGTTCACGACTGCGTTTAATGGTGGCATCCAGTCCGCAGTGCATACAGCCACTTATTACACTAAGGCCTTTATTGGTATGGACTAAAATTATTTGCTCGTCATTAAAAGCGTCTTTTTGCAGTTCTCCGGTGGGATTACGATAAAATCTAGTGGTGTCTGTTTGCGTTTCTGCTGCAGAAATCACATGACCACTGGCAAAAACCCCAGGAATAAGCTCTAGAAAACCATGTTTGAAATCACCGACGGGGTGAAAATCTCGGGGAAGTCCTCCATAACGCCATGAATTATCATCTAAAACCCATTTAGGGTCAAGTAAAAGAGGATTAAAATGCAGTTGAGCTTGGGGAAAGAGCTGCCGTAGGGCTGGAACGCCATTGCAATGGTCATAATGGCCGTGGCTTAGGGCTATGAATTGGGGGGCTTTTGGCTCCAATTGCAGGTATTTCAAGTTGTCTATTACGGAATCGCTACGGCCAGCATCGAATAAAATGCTTTGTGCGCCATTATCAATATGTAGGCAAAGGCCATGTTCGGCGACCAAGTTAGAATCTGAACTGTGGTTTTCTGCAACTATAGTGATATTAACTGAGTCTATGGGTCGCATGGTGTGGTTTCGCAACAGGATGGAGTGTGGGTGATTTCTATGGTTTTACGAGAAACAATGGCATCTATTAGTTTTTTGCGACCACTAACCAAAAGTCTTTGAACGGTGCCTCGAGAAATGCCCATTCTTTTTCCCGCTTCTATCTGTTCTAAACCTTCGAGATCGCATAAGCGCATGGCTTCAAATTCATCTAAATTTAAAACTTGTACTTGTAATTTATGGGCAGGAATACCCCGGGGTTTAAAACTTAATCCCGATGCGTCTCGGCGACAATGGCGATGTTTAGCTCTTCTAGCCACAAAAACCACTTTTTTTTAAGGTTAAATAAAAAACAATTGTGTGCTTATGCACATAACTCTAATAATTAGTTATATTTTGCGTATGCACAAAACAAATATACAAAAAATCGCTTTTTCTGCCCAAGGCAAAGATGTTAAATCTCTTTTAGATCCGCGCTTTGGTCGTTGTTCTGGCTTTGTTTTGGTAGATCTTACTACCATGGAAAGTCAATGGATTCCCAATGAACAAAATTTACGCGCCGCCCAAGGTGCAGGGATTCAAACTGCTCAAAATATCATTGCCGCTGGAGCTCAAGCTTTGATAAGCGGACATTGTGGCCTCAAAGCTTTTCAGGTTTTAGAAGCCGCTAATATTCCCATATTTTTATCCGAAACTTTACCCATACAGCAGATTGTTTCTTTGTTTAAGGCCGATAAATTAACTCGTTTAAGTAGTCCAGATGTGGAAGGACATTGGGCATGAAGACCATCGCCATAGCATCGGGTAAAGGTGGTACAGGTAAAACTTCTCTTTCCGTGGCTTTGTTACAAGCCCATCAAGGTGATATTCGCCTTTTGGACTGTGATGTAGAAGAGCCTAACTGTCATTTATTTTTAGACCCGCAAAAAGTCAATGAATTTGGTGCAGAGCTGTTAATTCCTAAAATAGATACCAAAAAATGCCGTTTATGTGGGGATTGTGTAGAAGCTTGTCAATTTAACGCTTTGGCGCTCGCTGGTAATCAAATTATACTTTTCCAAGAATTGTGTCATGGCTGTGGTGCATGTACTTTGGCTTGTCCCCACGATGCCATCGAAGAAATTCCCACCAATATTGGGCAAATTGTCCAAGCTCGCACCGAAAGTGGGGTAGAAGTGGTTAAAGGCACTTTAAAGGTGGGGCATGCTTCAGCACCTACAGTGATCGCAGCAGTGAAAAACACCACGCCTTTGCAAAAAGTCAAGTATCAGATTATCGATGCGCCTGCAGGGACTTCTTGCAGCTTTGCGGAGGCGGTAAAAGGAGCAGACTTTGTGATTTTAGTCACCGAACCTACACCTTTTGGGCTCAATGACTTGGACTTGGCCATAGAAGCTCTGCACAAAATGAAACTACCCTTTGGCGTGGTGATAAATCGAGTGCGAGAAAAGGAAAATTTGATTACCGAATATTGCGCAAAAAACAATTATCGCGTTTTATTGGAAATCCCCGAAAGCCGCAAAGTGGCGGAGTATTATAGCCAGGGAAAATCCCTCATAGACGCTAAACCAGAGTTAGAAGAAGCTTTAAAGAAATTATTGGACGATTTATGAAAAACTCATTAAAAGAATTGGTAGTGGTGAGCGGCAAAGGTGGAACGGGCAAAACTTCACTTACGGCTTCTTTAATTCACTGCTTTGATAATAAAGTCATCGCTGATTGCGATGTGGATGCCGCAGATTTGCACTTAGTGCTTAATTTACATGACACGGTCAGTGAAGAATTTTCAGGGGGAAATGAAGCCATAATTGATCCGAAAATATGCAATCTTTGTGGATTATGCGCCGAAAAATGCCGTTTTGATGCCATAAGCTTGGTGGATAATCAATATGTGGTCAGCGACTGTGAAGGTTGTAGAGTTTGCGTGGATATTTGTCCCGAAAAAGCCATTGCTTGGGAGGTGGCGATTCATGGTAAATTAAAATATTCCCAGAGCGACGAAGGTGATGTCTTTCATGCGCGTTTGGATCCTGGAGCAGAAAATTCTGGGAAATTAGTGGCTGCGGTGCGTGAAAAAGCTCGGAAAAGAGCGGAGTCTTTGGGGGCTGAATGGATTTTTGTGGATGGTCCTCCTGGCATAGGTTGCCCAGCCATTGCAGCGCTTACTGGTGCAGATGCGGCGCTTTTAGTCACAGAACCCACCCCTTCGGGATTGCATGATTTGGAAAGGGTGTTGGATTTGTGTAAACATTTTAGATTGCCTGCTTATATTGTGATAAATAAGTTTGATTTAAACAAAGAAATGACTTTTAAAATTCGGGAAATTGGTATAAGACGCGGGACTCCAGTATTGGCTTGCCTGCCTTATTCTTCTCTTTTTACCGATGCGCAGCTTCAAGGGAAATCCTTGGCCCAGGCATTTCCCGAGTCAGAAGAAATGGTTATAATTAAAAATTTAGCGCAGAAATTAACTCAAAAGATTAAAAACTAAGGAATACAATATGAAGATAGCTATACCTTTAGCAGAGGGGAAATTAACCGCTCATTTTGGACATTGCCAAACTTTTGCTTTGGTGGATGTGCAGGACAAAAAAATCACCCAAATTAATGAACTAGAACCGCCGCCCCATGAGCCAGGAGTTTTGCCAAGGTGGTTGCATGAGCAAGAAGTTAGCCATGTGATCGCTGGGGGATTGGGAAATCGCGCTCAAAAATTGTTAAAAGACCAAGGAATAACTGTGATGGTGGGTGCACCTGAAGCTGAAGCTAAGGAATTAGTGCAAAGATACCTAAACGGAACGCTGATGTTAGGAAAAAACAGCTGCAATCACTAATTATTTACAAGTTTTAATTGGCTTTTTAAAATAATTAATATAAATATATAGTGGATTAGGGATTTAATATTCGAGAGGAAAATATGAAAAAACTCCTGTATTTGGTGTTATCTTTAATGATTGGTTTTGCTTTTTACTCCTGTGGAAAAGATGGTGTTGCTGAGCCTGATCCCAATGAAGTGGCAGGTCCTGACTTTCCAGACCCAAATTTACCGGATCCTAACCTACCAGATCCAAATTTACCGGATCCTAATCCCCCTTTTAATCCCCATAATCCACTGGATCCAAATAATCCTAATTATATTCCCCCTAATCCTAACCCCAATCCTAATCCTAACCCCAATCCTAATCCTAACCCTAATCCTAATCCTAACCCTAACCCCAACCCTAACCCCAACCCTAACCCTAACCCTAACCCTAA
>JAAZFC010000143.1 GCA_012511955.1 Fibrobacter sp.
TGAATTATTTGATTATTTGACACTTAAAGGTCAGCATCCTCGTGATATGGCTGATACATTTTTGATGTTGGAGCAAATGGGTTTTCATTTAGACAAAGAAGTGCAATCCTCTTATGATCGAATCAAACAACGTTATACCAATGATCTTAGAATCACTCAAAAAATTGAAGAACATCTGAATATTAGAGATATAATTCGCAAAAGTGAATATATGTGGGATGGCGGTTATGTGATTGCAGGAATGTTAGGGCATGGAGATTCTTTTGTGTTTAGAGACCCTAAAGGTATTCGTTCTTGTTTTTATTATTCTGATAATGAGATTGTTGTGGTAGCTTCTGAGCGGCCAGTAATTCAAACATCTATGAATGTAAAAGAATCGGATGTTCATGAATTAGAGCCAGGTACCGCTATGATAATTAAGAAGAGTGGTGAAATTAAATTTGAAACTACCAGGAACGAAAAGCTTGAACACCAAAAATGTTCTTTTGAGAGAATTTATTTTTCTAGAGGTAGTGATTATGATATCTATCTAGAAAGAAAGAAGTTGGGTGAGTCTTTGGCTGATCGTATCTTAGAACGAGTTGATAATGATGTGGATAATACAGTTTTTTCTTTTATACCTAATACTGCTGAAGTAGCTTTTTATGGAATGATAGATGGTATAAAGGAACAAACTAGAAAAACACCTAGAACAGAAAAAGTTTTAATTAAAGATGTGAAACTTCGCACTTTTATTTCTCAAAACAAAGAAAGAAATGAATTAGCAACACATGTTTATGATGTAACCTATGGTTCTATTCGTCGCGGAAAGTTAGACAATTTAGTTGCAATAGATGATTCTATAGTTCGTGGTACTACATTAAAACAGAGTTTATTGTAAATAATGGGAAGATTAGAGCCACGTAAGATTGTTATTGTATCTTCTTGTCCGCAAATTCGATTTCCTGATTATTATGGTATTGATATGTCGCGCATGTCAGACTTTATTGCTTTTAGAGCTACTATTCAGTTGCTTAAAAATACGGGAAGACAAAAAATTATTAATGACGTATATCAAAAATGTAAAGCACAACAAAATCTTCCAAAAGAAAAAATGAAGAATTATGTTACTGAAATTTACAAACCTTTTACGCAAGAGGAAATATCAGCTCAAATAGCTGAAATGTTGACTCCAAAAGAAGTTGACTGTCCTGTGGAATTAGTGTATCAAACTATCGAAGGCTTGCATAAAGCATGTCCTAATCATACGGGGGATTGGTATTTTACGGGAAACTATCCTACTCCAGGGGGAGTTAAAATGATCAACCAAGCTTTTATAGATTACTACGAAAATAAAGAATAACAAAAACTCAATCAATTATGTTAAAAGAAATTTTATCAATATCAGGAAAACCTGGTTTATATAAAATGATTTCACAAGCTAAAAATATGATTATTGTGGAGTCAATAGTTGATGGGAAACGAATTCCCACTTATGCTAAAGATAAAATCGTCTCTTTGGGGGACATTGCTATTTATACTCATACTGAAGAGATTCCTCTAGGAGAAGTATTAGAAAATATTAGAAAAAAAGAAAGTGGTGAAAAATGTCCCGTTGATCCTAAAGCTGATAATGATACATTGAGGGCTTATATGGAAGAGATTCTTCCTGAATATGATAAAGATAGGGTTTATCCCAGTGATATGAGGAAATTATATTCATGGTATAATTTGTTGATTTCTAGTGGTATGACAGGTTTTATACAAGAAGAGAAAGTCATAGAAACAGAAAAAGAAGAAAAATGAAATTAAGAGAAATTACAGCAGTGATGGAGGAGTTTGCTCCTTTATCTTATCAGGAATCTTATGATAATTCTGGGTTATTAATAGGAGATTATGACATGGAAGTGAAAGGAATTTTACTTTGTATAGATGTTACTGATGCTGTAATAGATGAGGCTATCTCTTTGGGTGTTAATCTTATAATCAGTTATCATCCTTTGATTTTTTCAGGATTAAAACGTGTAATTGGTGATAATTTAGTTGAGCGTTGCGTTATTAAAGCTATCAAATCCAATATTGCAGTTTATTCTGCGCATACAAATATGGATAATGTATTTGAA
>JAAZFC010000015.1 GCA_012511955.1 Fibrobacter sp.
ACCTAAGTTTTCGCTGCCCACTTTTGAGGATTGTAAATTTGCATTAAAGCAAAATACCACAATGAAAATTCAGTTAAAATATTACAATCAAAAGTAGCTGTTGTTTTGAAGTGTTTTGGGAAACGGATTGCTAAAAAACTTCGGCTATTCTAAAATATCCGCAATCTCAATCCGAAACAGCAAAATTTACGGAGATTATTCCTAAATGCGGTGAATAAACACTTTATAACCTTGAAAAAGAAGTGTAATTCATTATATTATTCGTAGATTAAAATTTGAATTTTTGTCCGAAACAAACTGCCCGAAGAAAATATAAACAAAGGAATAATCAAGAATGAGTAAGCTGTTTCTTAAAGATTCGTTTGTTTTATTATTAGTCACACTAAATGCTTTAGTTGTTTTTTTTAGTGGTTTTGACTTAACAAGTTCTGTACAAAAAGTGTTGATATATGCAGATGTTTGTTTCACAGTAGCATTTGTGTATGAAGCGATAGTGAAAGTCAAAACTGCTGGTTGGCGTGGATATTGGGAGCAAGGTTGGAATAAATTTGATTTTGTTCTTGTGCTAGTTTCTATTCCTTCAATATTAATAGTTTTTTTACAGTTAGATATTATAGATGCAAGTTATTTGTTAGTGCTTAGAACATTAAGGGTATTTAAAGTTTTTAGATTTTTTAGCTTCGTACCTGATGTAGAAAAACTACTAAGCAGCATTAAAAGAGGTTTAAAAGCATCAGTTTTGCTTTTGATTACTTTTGCAACATTTCTCTTCGTTATCAGCATTCTCTCAAATAATTTATTTAAAGAAGCAGAGGCTTTTAAAGATCCTGCAACTTCTTTATATACCATGATGCAGTTGATCTCAATTGAGGGGTGGTATGAAATACCATTAGCCATTCAAACTGATATGCCAGGAGCGAGCGTCTTTTTAACAAGATTATACTTTGTGGTATTACTCATTGTAGGAGGTATGTTTGGAATGTCTTTTATTAACGCTGTATTAGTTGATGCGATGGTTATGGATAATAACGATGAATTAGACAGCAAAGTAGATAAGTTAAATACTGATTTAGTAGCTGAACTAGAACAAATAAAAAAGACTTTAGAAGAGCTAAAGCACAACAATCGTTTTAATTGATTTTATCATAATTTTCTACAGTTTTTAACATGGCTTCACTAAAGTTAAATATGTCATCTAAACTTAGAATTTCTGATTTTATCTCTTTCTTTTGGTCATCAAAAGTTGCTATGTATTTTTTAATTCCATTAAAGTATAGTCGGCATATTGGTTTTCGATTATTGTCGTCAAGCAGTATAGCGAAATAAGATTGAGCATCACGATAAACTACTCTTTCAGATGAGATATGCTGCCTAAGAATAGTTTTTACTATCATAAAGCCTTCCAGCTCTTCTTCCGTTGTGATTATTTTATTTTTCGACTTTGGCTCAGAAGCCTTATCCTCAACTTCTTTTACTGAATCATCTTCTTTATTGAGTGCTGTTTTAAGCCTTTCAGTTATTAGATCACTTATGTGTTGTTTAATTGATTTTTTTGTGAGTTTTGTAAGCTGTTCTAAAACCTTTGCTGTTATCATACCTGGATAAACTTGTCTAGCAAAATGTCTGACAAAATCTGCGCTTGGATCTGTTAATTCTTGTTGTAATAATTGTTTAAGTTCGTTTAAGTATTTTAAATCGCTTGCGGCATTTACAATGCTATCTATGTCAAAATTCGATTTATGGAATTTCTTTAGTTCTTCAATTTGGTTGTCTTTTATCTCTGTAATATTGAATTCTAAAAAAGGTTTTTCATCCATTTTGTTAGGTTCGACTAAATCGGAATAAAAGCGATAATTAATTCCATTAGTAAGCAATCCAAATTTTGCATTTGAGACGTGAAAGTATCTTAAAAGTTGTCCGTCGTGAAGGTTTAAATTTTGTCTCCAATCCTTACATTCTACTAATATCGTTGGTTTTCCATCTTTCATAATTGCATAATCTATTTTCTCTCCTTTTTTGGTACCGATGTCAGTAATAAATTCAGGTACTACTTCTAATGGATTAAAAACATCATAACCCAAAACTTGCAAAAAAGGCATAATAAATGCATTTTTTGTAGCTTCTTCGGTTTGAATTTGGTCTTTCAGTGTGTTGGCTCTTTCTGCAATTTGTTTCAAGTTGTTTTTAAAATCCATAATTTATCTCATTTCAGTTTATGTGTTCATTAGTTAACATATTTTAATATATGTTATTCTAAAACCTTAACCAAGGTTTATATTTATAATGAAGAAACAAACACGCGTCTAAAAAAGGAGGGGATGTTCAACATGTACTACAGTTTTGATAACATGGATTCTGACTATAGCATCAAGAATAACGGGTTTTCCGTGCGTTGCCTCCAAGACTAAGCGTCGTTTTTTAACGATCTTTCATTTGTTCTGCAATCCAATTAAAAGTTTTTTCCATGCCAACTTTTAAAGGAATTGACGGAGCCCAACCGAGAACTTGTTTAATCAGAGTATTGTCAGAATTACGGCCTCGAACGCCTTGGGGAGCTGTTAAATCGTAATCGTATTCCACTTTTATACCCGCGAAATCCGCTGCCATATCATGGAGTCCTTTGATGGAAATAAGTTCATCGGAACCTAAATTAATGGGGTCAGTGAAATCTGATTCCATTAAACGATTTACTCCTATTACGCAATCATCTATGTACATAAATGAGCGGGTTTGCAGGCCATCGCCCCACATATTTACTCGGTGATTGCCACTTTTTTGCGCTTCCAACACTTTCCGTATTGCTGCTGCAGGGGCTTTTTCTCTACCGCCTTCAAAAGTTCCCAAGGGGCCATATACATTGTGAAATCTTGCTATTCTAACATCTATGCCATGCTCTTTGCCGAGATAATAGTACAATCTTTCCGAAAATAGTTTTTCTAAACCGTATAAAAGGTCTGGTTGCGCAGGCCAAGCATCGCTTTCTTTTAATGCAGCGGAATCGGCGCTTGTTTGTTTAGTTTCGTTATATACACAGGCGCTGGAAGAGTAAAAGATTTTTTTGGGTCTATATTTAACTGCTAGTTTTGCTGTGGTGGTGTTAATTTCAATGGATAAACCACAGTCAAATTGGTTAAGTTCACAAAAACCAATACCACCCATATTGCAAGCAAAATTGTAAACTTCGTCAAAATTGCCTTCTTTGAAAATATCATCCATGGGCTCATATTTTGAAGCGTCCTGCACAATGTTATTCGCTTCAGAATGAACTTGATACCAGTCTTTGGTGTCTTTTATATCGACTATGGTAACATTATGATTGTTTTTGATTTTATTTTTTGCAACAAAGCCACCAATAAAACCACCGCCGCCTAATATTAAAATGTTCATGATTTTTCCTTTTTATTTTGTAGCACAATTATAGCAAATGCTCAAAAATATACAAGAAACTTAATCCCCCTCGATTTGCGGGGTAGGAGAGGGATCTTGCCCCAAAAGCTGGTTCCATTTGTCGAAAACGGGCTTTTCTAAGGCTTCTTCCCTAAACTCATCGGGGGTCATAATGGGAATGCCGCTTATAATAGGATAGTTGCGTTCGCAAGTGGCACAGCTAAGCATGCCTTCTAAAACCTCATCGTTATCGGTGTCCAGTGTAAAGATTTGCAGATCCAAATCGCTTTTATCAAAAGGACAGCAGAGCTTTTCTTCTATGGTTTTTAACTTCATTTTAATCTCCTAGTTGCGCCACTAATTCGCGCACAATTTGTTGAGGATGGGGGTGATTCATCACCGCCGAAATCACGGCCACCCCGTCAAAAGGCAAGCCCCGCAGTTCGCTGAGGTTTTGCGCATTAATGCCCCCCGCCAAGTACAGCGGTTTCGGGGTCAGTTTACGACATTGCACAATGGTTTCGGGGCGCACAATTTCACAGCTTGTCACCGTAGGCGAGGGGAAAACCGAGCAAAAAGAGTAGTAATCCACCGGAGCATCTTGCTCCACCACGCTTAAATCATTTTCCAAGGTTAGTCCGGTAATAGCATTTCGGGGAAGTTGTGCCCAAATATCTTGCCAATTTGCGGGCAAAGCATCGAAATGCACCCCATCCAGGGCGTATTCTTTGAGCATTTCCCATTTATTGTTGATTAATACGGGAACAGAACTATCTTCCCAAATTTGCAGCACTTTTTCCACCACCGCACCCAGCTTTTGCTCTGCTTCGGGATTATCCCAAATTTGCACCGCCGCAATAGCTTCGCCGGTGATTTGTTGCAGTTGCCGGGTCATGGTTTCCAAATTCTGAGCGGAATCCACCACCACATAAATCCCTTTATGCAGTTGCTTCATATTATTTTAAACCTGCTTGCATAGATTGGGCAAAAACGCCCCAGTAGGGATCTTCTTCGGCGTATTCCAAAGCTTCTTTCTGCCCATTTTGCACCACGCTTTTGGTATTTTCCGCTAAAGTTCGCCCCACCACCGCCGCACTTATCCCAGCGTCTTGCAAAAGCTTCACAATTTCCGCACTTGCGGCAGGATCGCAGGCCAAAACCAGACTTCCCGTACCCACACATCTAAAAGGATCCAGCTGAAATAGCCCACACAGCGCTTTTTGCTCATTTCCCAAAGGAATCTGGTTTTGTTGCACTAACACGCCCACGCCTCCGGCGGCGCACATTTCGTAAATCGTACCCAAAACGCCACCTTCGGTAACATCGTGTAAGGCAGAAATCTTTGCTAGCATCTCGGGCTGCTGCCGTAAAGCCTGCACTTCGGACAGCACAGAAGTTTGATAAAAACTCTGGGCTAAACTGTGCTGCACCTCAGCGCCCAAATGCTTGCGCACATGCTCGGGAAAGCTTTTGGCCAATATGGCCGAGCTTGTAAGCGCTGCGCTTTTGGTGGCAATAATATCTTGCCCCGGCTTTACTTGGGCGGTGGTCTTAGCTTGGGCTAATTCCACCTGGGCAAACATAGTTACCCCCCCAGAAATGGTGGTATTAGTCACCTGATCAAAGCCCGTATGCCCACCGGTGATAGCGATGCCCATTTCTGCACAAAATTGGTGGATATAATTCCAATATTCTTGCAAAGAATCATTGCTCATAGAGGCAGGCAAATTAAAGACAAATTGGGCGTATTGGGGCAAAAAACCACTGGTGGCTACATCGTTGGCGGTTAGCACCACCGAAAGCCAGGCGGATTCTTTGATCCCTATGGTGGGAATCAAGCTCGTGGGGTCGCTGGCCATAACCAAAGCTTGGGTATCATTAAGCTTTACCACGGCGGTATCTACGCCAAATTGTGGCCCTTGCACCACATTGGGGTTGGCAAAACCAGCATTTTTAATCATCAAGTTTTCTAGGGAACTGCGATCTATCTTTCCTAAACGGCCCATGATTTACCTATCTGTAAATTGAATATACATGCCAAAAAAGTCTCCCACTGGTACATCCCATTTTTTTATGGGAAACCATTTCGGCAAACCAGTACAATGCCATTTAAGGGTGTATTTACGCCCTTGAAGTGCTTTGTCAATGATCTTGCGCAAAGTCCTTGGAGTATAAAAGGTTGCGGTGTTGTAATATTGGTTTTTACCCACGGCTTGTTGGGCGCGACGGCGAATAATTTTAGGGGTATTGCGATTCATCATTCCCATAATTATCCCATATTTAGCCACTCGGGCGGCTTCTTGTAGCACTTGCACCGGATCTTTATAATATTCAAAAGTGGTGATAAAACCCACCGCATCATAGCTTTGATCTTTAAAAGGTAAATGATGGGAGTCTGCCATGACCAAATCACCATCAAAACGGTACAGTGCTTGGGAAAGCATAAAAGGGGAGATATCGCCCCCGGTGGATTCTAAGCCAATATCAGGCCACCAACGGGTAAAACGGGTGGTTCCACAACCAAATTCCAAAATATCTTCCACTCTTTCGTCAGCTTTAATTAGCTGTTCTAAAACGCTTTTTTGGTCGCGTTCAGCTTCTTTGTAGGGACCTTCGTAGTAATCCTCGTAGCGATCGGTGTATTCGCGGTTAAAAAACCATTCATCTCGGCCTTGCCAAGTTACTTGTTGTTGGGATATTAAGGAGGTCTTAGATTCAGTTAATTCTTTAGTAGTTTTCATATTCCCTTTCCTGGGTTGACTTCGAAAAGGAACTAAACCATAAGTTTTAGCATCTCTTCGTTGGCATTACCCAAATCAGATTTTACGGGTTTGTTCTCAGCAATGTATGCACAAAGCACCCCGTGCTTTTCACAAAGTTAATAATTATTTCTTCCTAAAAGGTTTGGTTAAGGTTAGTTGAGTCTTTTTCAGCCAGCAACGCCCAGGACAACTGGCGCTGTTCGAAACATCGTTCCAAAACATGCAGTGTTGGCAAGGGTCAGTTATCAGCAAGCGGATTTTCTTAAAGCTACCCACGGCCAAAATAGCTATCACTAAAACTGTGCTAATTTGCAGGTATAGTCCTTCTTCCAATAGATAGCTCCACACATCTTCCCATTTGGCCATGCCCATTAATTGCGAACTCAAATGCCTAGCAGTGTGCCCGATCATTTTTACGCCTTCGCCATCTAGCATAACATAGTTCACTAACATTCCTCCAGCCAAAGCCATAAGTATTAACGACCCCATATAAAAGAACATGGTTTTAAGCCCCATGGATCTGCGAATCACCGAAAGTTCGCCCAAATTGGTGGCGGGACCGGCCAAAAAGTATGCAATTCCCACTCCAGGGCTGGCACCTAGCATCAACAAACGCTGCACCACGGGAATCGAAGGTACCGAACAGGTGTAAATGGGGATGGTTAATATAATCACGAAAATAATACTTAATATTCCAGCGCCCCCTAGCCAAGAAGCAATCCAATTAGGCGGCACTAACACACTAACTGCAGTGGCCAAAGTGAGCCCAAACAATAAATCTAAGCTGATTTCTGCACCTAAATCGAAGAAACCCCAGTTAAAAGCTCGTTTTATCCGTGTCCACAAAGGTTTTTTACGCTCTTCTTCTGTTAAGTCTTCATCTCGATGCTGAAATCCTTTTTGGTTTTCCCGATAAACCTTGCCTTGGGGCAAAACTTTGTTGCCTACAAAACCTAAAATAAAAGATCCTACTAAAACTATGCCTACATAGTATGCCATAAATACTGGCCCCAACAAGCTAATTCCTAAAATAAGGGAAACTGGCGAAATAGCAGGGGACGATGTCATAAAAGAAAGCACTGTGCCTCGGGAAGCACCGCATTTAACCAGTCCTACTCCCAAAGGTATAACTCCGCATGAGCAAACAGGCAAAACCGCACCAATTCCCACCGCTTTAAGTAAAGGTCCCAAGCCCTTAGGTCCTAACCAGCGCGCTAAAAAATCCCGGGGCAAAAACTCCCGTATAAATGCGGCGATAGCATAACCCATAAGCACATAAGGTGCTGTTTCGGAAAGCGTATAAAAAAGAGTGCTGCTAAATTTTTCTAAAAGTTCCAATTAATTTATCCAATAGTTGTTGACAATCACTATATTAAGAATAGTATAATTATATAAGAATTATTAATGGATGCTTTATGAAAAAACTGATGATACTACTCATATTCGGTATGTTTGGCATGGCAACGGCTAAAAACTATAGCATTGACTCCACAAATTATACCACCCGTAATAATTTAATTGTAAGTGAGCGTTTGGCAATTTTGCCGGAGTTTGGCAATCAGATATTTCCATCTATGCCTTCTACCATAGAACTGGGTAGTTTGTATTTGCGCAATAAAGAAGATGCTCAATCTTATTCTTGGTTTAAATCTAAGCCTCGATCCCAAGCTTATCATAAACTGCATGCTTTTCGCGATGCTACCATCGATATTAACGAGTTTGTTTATACCAAATTCTATGGATCAATCAACGCCAAGGCTTTCCAAGATGAAGCTGAAGTATATTTCGATGAAAACTATATATACTCCAGCAGAGTTTCTACCCTTTATTATATGCGTGATGGTCGTTGGCACGAACTTAAATCCCAAGATGCCGAATTAGGTACTTTGATTGTGGAAACATCTTTTCCATGTTCCGTCGCTATTAATGGTCGCCAAATGGGGCTAACTCCCTTGCATTTGAGCGGAGTTATGGCTGGAGTTCATGGCATAAACTTATGGGCTCCAGGTTATATTGACCTTATCACTGGCGCGGTGGTGGTGCATGCCAAACAAACCACCAAAGTTGTGGAAATGATTCCCCTAGATTCTGTCTCTGAATATGCTCCTTTACATCAAGTTAGCATGGAAAATGTTACTCAAGCTGTTCTTTTGGAGCAATTAGAACCCTGGTGGGATCAATTAGAAAATAATAATGAACTTTATTTGCAATTTGTGGAACAAAAAAAATCTGATTTCCATGCAATTTACCCTCCAGTTTTGAAACCACCTCCTTTTATTGCTTTGGGAGATTTGGATTATAAACGCTATATAGAACGCTTTGAACAAACTCGTGCTCAAGCCCAAGAGCAGTTTTTAGAAGTTACTGTTGGCTCCAATCAGGAGCAAGCTGCGATTTGGGAGATAGCCAATGCTCGCAAAGACAGTTTGGAGGCCGATACTTTGGTGCAAAGGGTTATGCTCGATGTGTGGCGAGTGGAATCTGATATTTTGTATTTGAAATTAAGTGATCAAAAGCAGCGCATGGATTTCACTTGGAGCACTCGTATGAATGCTGAAATTTACAGCGATTCTCTTTTAGCTTTGTTGCAAGATAGCACTGCGGAAACCTATTTGCAGGTGAAATATCAAAATAAACCAGCTATGCTAGTAGATAGCCTACAACAGCGTTATCGTAAAAATTATCGCTATTTAGATATGTTTTTAATCGTTGAAAACGAAGTTGATACCTTAGAAGGGGTGTTTTTGTTGCCTAATTATCTGTTAGCATTGCAAGAAGTTCAAGATTGGCTAGCTGCGCAAACTCCTAAGACTTTGCCTGAAGTTGTAGATACTGTGGAGCCAGAGATTGCGGTACAAGATGTTATTCCACCACCACCTGAACCAGAAGAGCCTGAAGTTCCCATTGACCCAAATTTTTGGGTGCAGCATTACCGTGGCATTGTGGTAGAAATTCCTGGAGGTACATTCCGCTATAAGGGTAAAACAGTGCAAATGTCGCCATTTGCTTTGCATCGCACCGAAGTTAGCCAAGAGCATTTGCAGCGCATCACCCTTAAAAATCCCGCTAAAAAATTTGTGGGCGCTAAATTACCTGCCCACAGCATAAATTGGCATGATGCCCGCGCTTTTTGCCGTGAAATAGGTGGTGATTTACCCACGGAAGCTCAGTGGGAATACGCTGCTCGGGCTGCCTCTGAAAGTGGTTTAGAATGGGAGCAATTTAAAGGGGAAGGCATAAGCGCCGATGATTTTGTGGTTTATGCCAATGATCCTAAAAATAAAGATTCTGGCCCCCAAGTGGTAGCTTCTAAAAGGCCCAATGCTTGGGGCTTATACGATATGACTGGGAATGTTTCTGAGTGGACTTTAGACAAAGATTCTTGGTTCAATTTTTATGTGCAAAGCCAAGATCCCACTGGTTCTTGGATTGGAGCTGACCGAGTTTTAAAAGGCGCTTCTTGGCAAAGCTCAGCAGATAAATTGGACTTGAAAAATAAGGATTACGAAGATCCCCGTTATTGGAGTCCCAAATTAGGTTTCCGTTGCGTGTTTCCTGCGGAACAAGCTTTAAATCCCGAAAATTTCAAAAAGGAACTTTTGGCTAAAGATTCTTTGGTTATGTCCCAAGGTTTACAGCTTTTGGGAGGCAATATTGAACAGCTTATCCAAGAAGCCAGCCAATAATCGCTTTAAATGGATTTTTAGTCTTTATTGCTTTACTAGTTTAGATTTTTTTGATATATTTTAAAAATGCTTAAAAACCGCACAATTCTACTTCTAATTCACCTGTAGCGGAGTGAAGTGTTTAAGCTATTAAATGCCCGCTCCTTGAGTGGGCTTTTTTATTTGGCACATTTAAGGTTAAAACGGCACAATTTAATTAGGAGCGCAAAGGAAAACAGCGCTATTAAAAAATAAGGATTAATTATGACTTTAAAATCACCTTTCTTTTACGACATTACCTTACGCGATGGTAATCAAGCTTTGGCCAAGCCCTGGAACACCCAAGAAAAAGAACTGGTTTTTCGTCAACTCCTTAAATTGGGTGTGCAAGGGGTAGAAGTGGGCTTTGCCGGCGCTTCAGATATGGATTTTGAAGCTTGCGAACATTTAGCCCGCTTAACTGCTGAAATGGCTGAGCAAGGCGACAAATCCGCGCAAAATGTGGTGATTTCTGGCTTGGCTCGGGCGGTAAAGTCCGATATTCAAAAAGTTTGGGATGCCATTCAATACGCTCCTAACCCCCGCATTCATACCTTTATTTCCCTCAGTTCCTTTAATATGGAAAATGTATTGCGCATGAGCCCCGCCGAAGTTAAAAGCCGAGCCGTAGAGGCGGTGGCTTTTGCGAAAAGCTTGGTGGGGGAGCGGGGCACAGTACAGTTTTCGGCAGAGCATTTCGGCGATTGCCACGACAATATGGATTTTGTGATTGAAGTGTTGCAAGCGGTGGTAAAAGCTGGTGCGTCCGTGCTAAATTTGCCCAATACGGTGGAACGCTATCGTCCCATGCACTTTGTGAACATGGTGCGCCAAGTGGTGGAATCTGTACCGGCGAGCGTTACGGTGGCGGTGCATAACCACAACGATTTAGGCATGGCCACGGCCACCACGGTGGAAAGCTATTTTGCCGGAGCGGTGCAAATGGAAACTGCGCTTAACGGCTTGGGAGAGCGAGCCGGCAACACCAATATGTATGAGGTCGCCGTGGCTTTGCACAACTGCGATGTGCCAGTGCCCATCAATTTTGGGGAGATTTATGAGACGGCATTGTTGGTTTCCAAATGGGCAGATGTGCCTATTTACAGCAAAGCGCCTTTGATTGGTCCCGAAGCGGTGGCTCATCGCAGCGGAATCCACCAAGATGGCGCGGCGAAAACCAAGAATATGAAAAAGGGCGCCTATAGAGCCATTGATTACGCTTTAATTGGGCGCGATGACAACGATGTTATCACTTTTACCTCCCAATCGGGGAAAACCGCGGTTTATGAGATGGTAGCCAATGGCGGTTATAAAATCAGCATCGAAGAAGCCGCTGAATTGCAACCTTTGCTCAAAGAAATTTCAGAAAAAGAAGGGGAACTTTCAGAATCCCGAGTTTTGGAAATCTTTAGGCAAGAGCGCATCAATGTCAATGGCGTTTTGACTTTTACCAGCATTAAAGTGCAACCCGAAGGCAATGAATTTGTGTTTCGCTTTCGCCATAAAGGAGAAGCCCAAGAAAAGATTATCCAAGCCGAAGGCCCCATCGAAGCTTGCTTAATGCTTATGGGAAGCTTAGGTTATGCGGTGGAATTGTTGGACTACACCCAGTCGGTGGTTCCTAAAAAAGATTCCCTGTGGGTGGGCAAAGGCTTGTCCGAGATTTCCCTGCGACGCAATGGTAAAAAGGTAGTGGGGCGCGGCGTAAGCAGCGATACCCTAGTTGCTAATATGAAAGCGGTATTTACCGGCGTTAATTTGCTATGGTCTTAGATTATATTAAGATATTCAGCTTATTTTAGGCGTTTTCAACTGATTTGGGGGCTTTCACAGCTCTAAACACAATATAGGCTACAAATAATGCTCCTAAAGCTGCTCCGACCATGCTCAAATGTGAGTAATATTGTTGGAGCAGTTCTTTTTGGGAATACAAAAAATAGCCCAAAAGCACTAACACAATATTCCAAATGGTGGCGCCAATAAAAGTGAAGCTTAAAAACACTTTTAAATTCATGCGTGAAAGTCCTGCTGGAATGCTTATTAATTGGCGTATGCCCGGCACTAATCTGCCCACTAGGGTAGATATTCTCCCGTTTTTAACGAAAAACTTCTCTGCTTTTTCCAAGCCTTCTCTATCCAAAAGCATGGCGTGGGCCAAGCGGGTATCTACTAAGCGGTAAAGAATAGGGCGACCCAGTTTGAGAGCCAAAAAATAGTTGATAATAGCGCCAAACATGGCACCGATGGAGGCAGAAAGCAAGACTAACCAGACATTTAACTCCCCTTGGGCAGCCTTCCAAGCCGCTGGGGGCACTATAATTTCCGAAGGAAAGGGAATAAAAGAGCTTTCTATGGTCATCAATAAGATCACAGTTCCGTAATTGATGTGCAGCATATACCAATCGGCCACTTGTTGTATAATTTCGTGCATAATCTTCCTACATTAAGTTCCACAAACGGGGATAATTCCAAGTCCACTGGGTGGGGTTTTCTACAATCCATTGTTTCACAGAGGCGGTGATTTCCGACACCAAATCTTGGGTATTTTGCGGATTGTTAAAAACCTTTTCAAAACTAATAATATGTTGGCCATTTTGGCGAAAAGTTCTGAATAAGACTAAACTTGCACCCATTTCTTGGGCTTTTAGAGCCAAACGCAGCCACAAATAGCTGGGATTTCCCAATAAATTAACTTCGTTGCCCCTAACATCGCGAGCTTGATCCACCATTAGCGCCAAAATTTGCGGTTTCTCAAAAAGTTTGCGTAAAATTTGCGGACTTTGGGCGGGGCTGTGGGGCTGAATTAGGGGATGAAAGCGCATTTTTTGCAACCATTGATTCATACCCGCTGGAAAGTTCATGGCTTGTACCAAATGCACGGGAACGCCGAAATTTGTGAGTGCCCGGTGCAATATTTCAAAGGCCCCACTATGTATGCTTATGGCCACCACCGGCCGCTGCTGCGCCAATTCATTACTTAACAGCTCCGCTTGGCGCATTATCACCGGCAAAGCGCTGGGTTTATGCAAATAGCGTAGAGAATCCCAAGCGTTGTAAAATAGATCCCCATAAACTTGCTTTGCCTGGGGTTTGGGGACGAAGTTTGCCCTGTGGAGATGCTTTTTAACCCGCTTAATTTCGCTTTTACGGAAAAAGCGAAATACCGGCCAAATAATTTCGAAAATATGTTGCTGCTTTTGGCGGGGCCACCATATTAAAATTCTGCTTAAAAGCGACAGGAATATGGTGGTTAAGCGGGACATCATCCCGAAAAGCTCAAAATGCTTTGCCCCATTGCGGCGGCAATCTTCTCAGCGTTCAGGTTTTCGCCGCCATAAGAAAGCTCCGGGGCGATTTCGTACAACAAAGCGTCGTTTATTTGTCCGCCAGCTTCCTGAAGCCATTGTCGGTGCAATTGCCCCAACAATTTCCGTGCGCTGGCTGGGGAATCATCGCCAGTGGCGTTTTTCACCGGGGCAAATTCGCTGTTACGCAAAACGCCATAAGCCAACATTTGCCCTAAAAGCGGAAAAGCATCGAATAAAAACTGCTCGAACTTCCAAGCATTGGGCGCTTCAGGCTTTACAAATCCCTGTTGGGGATCCCAAAAATCCACCTTTTTAAAAGCATTGTGCCAGGGTAGGGGATGAGCTTCTAATTGGCGTAAAGCCTTCATGCTAAAAGCGTGTACCGCAATATTAGCACCGTCATAAACCAATTTATCGCCCTGGGTAGCTTCGCGCATTTGTGTATCTAAATCGCTGTATTCAATCACCATGGGATTGCCATTGTGATAGGCAAAAATCCCTACTTTTTCTTGGGCATTGGCTTTGGAAACTACTTTGGAAGCACTTAAACTGTCTTCAAGGGCTAAAGCCCCCATAAAAGCTGGGTCGCACACCTTTACTAAGGCGTTATCTACGCTATTTAAAAACACATATTCCACCCCAAAACTGGAAAACCAGTCTAAGGCACCACTTTGAGCCAAAGCTCTAAAGCAACCGCCATTGCCATCGGGAACCAAGGCTAAATTGGCTGGTCCACTGCGCAAGATTTTGCCATTGACATCTAAGGCAGGAATCATGGATTGGGGGAAAAACTTAACCAAACCCGGATTTAAACCAAAAAAGTTATGATTTTCAAAGAAATCCACCGTGGCTTGGTGATTCAAAGGGCTGGTCATTATACACCAAGGAATAGGCCGGCCATAACGCTTTTCTAGGTTTAGTAAACGCTCGGCTTGGAGCTGAAATAGCGACTTTTGGCTGGGTAAATCAATGCTGTAAATCCCTTTGGGACCATCAAAACCCAAGCGAGAACCTTGACCGCCGGCTACTAAAAAAGCCCCCACGGCTCCCTGGGCTATAAGTTCTTCACCTTTTTGCAACCATTGGGAATATTTGGGGTTTTCTAAGGCCAATTCAAAATCTAGGGGAGTGATTTCTCCTTCAGTGGATGCAGCGGTGTTTTGAGTTTGGGAAAAAAGTTCTTCTAAAAGCACTAAGTCTAGTTCAAAAAGCTCTTGTTCATAGTCATTTTTTTGGTCTAAACTGAGTCTGCAAAGGTTATCTAGTAAGTGATTTTGGTTGTGATTAAGTATGTTTTGGTGTACGCTTAGGGAATGTGGCATTAATGACCTGTGAAAAATATGACCAAACCAGCGATTAAAGCAAAAATCGACATTAAGTGCATGCGCCAGGCAATTTTTGAGTTTAAAAGAGGTTTAGAAGAAAATTTATCTTTCCATTTCATTTGAAAGTGATGGTGAATGGGGGCGCATAGCAAAAGTCTTTTACCTTTAGTAATTTTAAAATAAGCAATTTGTAAAACCACAGAAAGTGCCTCGGCTATGATAACCAAACCCACAATGGGTAAAAATAGTTCTGCCCGCACCAAAATAAACATAATACCAATAGCGCCGCCAAATCCCACCGCCCCAGCATCGCCCATATAGATTTCTGCAGGAGGGGAATTGTACCACAAATAAGCCAATAAAGTACCTAAAATCGCCGAAGCAATGGGGAAAAGTTCATCCACTCCGGGCAAAAAAGGTATGTGTAAATATTCAGAGAAAATAAAGTTACCACTAAAATACGCCACTAAGCCCACAAAAACCATGCTAGTCATAATAGGTACAGAAACCAAACTGTCTAAACCATCGGTAAAGTTGGTTCCATTGGCCGAAGCGGTGATTATAAAAGACATAAACAAAATAAAAGCCCAGTTCGGCAAATAGGGATGCCAAACCGAAGGTTTTACAAAGGGAATGGTCAAATGCCCTTTAAGTTCGGGAATAAACTTGTAAGCAAAAACCGCCACCACCAAGCTAAACAAAAAGTACAGTAACAAGCGCAGGGAACTAGAAATGCCATCGGTTTTATATTGATAATCTTTCAGGTTAAGTTTGCCTTGGGCCACCAAGCGTTTGTTGCGAATTTTAGCAATATCATCAATGGCGCCCACCCCGGCATAGGCCACTAAAATAGCCAAAGTGGAGATGGTGTAGCCGTTCATTTTGGCAAAGCAGAGGGAAGTAATTAAAGTAACGGCGATTAAAAGCAAACCACCCATAATAGGAGGAGCTTGTTTTTGATCTTTGTCGCAGTCAGAAGAAGCATCTAAGCGATTTAAAAAGCGAATATAAGCAGGCATGGTGGCCATAACTAAGATTATAGCTAGTAAAGCGGAGGCACCTGCTCTAAAAAGACGACCGTCAAATAAGTCGTTTCCAGTGATGTTGAAAAGCCATTGTGCTAACATGAGAACTGAAAGTTAGTTAAAAATGATATTAATTTCACTTAAAACAATGAATTAAATAATTACACTTGCATAGTTAATTGTTTTCTAAACAAGAACACTTACTGAAGATGGATAATATGAAAAAAAACGAAGAAACTTTAAAATCTAGAGTAAAATGCTATGTAGCGAGCATGTTGGCTCTTATGTTGTTGGTGAACTGTGATAATAACACCACAATTTCTTGGTTGGGGCGTAGCGGTGGTACTGTTTCAATACTGAATGACTCTCTAGCTATAATTAGTGACTCCAGAATAAAACAAATTTGCTCTGGTCGAGGCAAATCTGCGGGCTGTACTAATTCTCGTCATGAATCAGGCTTACATTTAGTGAATTATCGCACTCAAAAACCAGAATTATGGGGAGAAATTTCTAAAGACTACTTTCTAGCTATACGAAGCTCTTTTCAAGATTCATCTGTTTTGATAGTAAAAGAATCTGGTAAAAAATATAGTTTTTGGAAAGCGGGACAAAGTCCTGGTAGTTGGAAAGATTGGAACTGGCCTTATGCCTGTGGATACCCTGGAAATTTAGGTGCGGTAATACCCTGGAAAGACGATCTACTTCTGTTTAAAAACGCCACTTGGGATTGCCCTAATGTCTTATTTGATCCAGCGAGTGGGAAAGCATCGTTGTTTGTGCTTACTGATGAAAGTGCTTGGCTGAAAGAATGCACAGATTTTAGTTACTTAAACGATAAGATATACTGTCTTCGATTAAGCTCTACCAAACACTTGGACTTGATTGTGGACAATGAGTTTAAAGAAGTTTTGCATAGTGATTCTTGCGGTTTTAGACATAGCATATATTCGGACAAAAAAACAGTACACATGTTTGGTGAGTACTTTGAGGTAGAGATGGAATGTGCTTATGAATCCAGAATTTATAAAGTCGATGTGCAAGAAAATTCTTTTGACACTACTTTTGCCGATTTCACAATTGATGGTTCAACTTACATCCACCACGATTACGAAGTTGATTATACCGATAAGTTTTAGCGCTTAGTCCTTAATACATCTAACTGAATACCCCTTAGCCTTGGGGGTGGTATGAAGAAAATTCAAGTACTCATTATCGTAACTGGCTTTGAAGCGATAGGCTGCTTCACCTCTCGCTTCTTGGTCAGTCCAACATCTGGTCTGTAACCCTATGCCTTGGAATTCACGGCGCCATAATAGACCCGCAGGCAAGCCATTAAAGCCATATAAATAGTAGCTCGCCATGCGCTATGGACAAATAAATGCCTAAAAAGGCTGAAGAAATTTCCTGCAGGGAGAGCTGCAAAACCATGAGCATCAGTTTCTTCTCCATCATCATCCCAGCAAAGCCCACAACATTGAAATAAGAATAATTAACTTCATGGAAACTCCTCTATGATAATATAACATTTAGTTGGGAGATGCGGCTAGCTTCTCGGGCAGTAGTTAGTTGCACCAAGTTTATTGGTAAACGGTCATCGAGTGGTTTCGCCAAAGTGTAGCATACTTTTTTTGGCGAAATTTTATCGAGATGGACGGGGGACCGTAGCTCGATGACTGTACTAACCTCACCCATCACTTGAATACATGAGCAAGTATTCATATATTGTATCTATGAGCTCAAATAAAAAGAAATATTGCTGTTCGGTAATTCATCAACCCGAAGTGGATAATGCCTTGGAAAAAATGCCTGCGGATGCCAATATCTTGGATTTGGCGGATATGTTCAGAATAGTAGGGGACAGTACCCGCTTAAAAATCCTCTATGCTTTGCGTTGGGGCGAGCTGTGTGTTTGCGATATTAGCGCCGTGGTAAATATGAGCCAATCGGCAGTTTCCCACCAGCTTCGCGTGCTGAAACAGGGGAGAGTAGTGCGCAATCGCAGGGAAGGAAAGGTGGTTTATTACGCCTTAGACGATATGCATATTGTGGAAATTTTAGAAATGGCCATGGAACATATTTTGGAGTAATTATGTCGCATAAATACGAAGTTTCCAAGCTCAGTTGCGCCCATTGTGCGGTGCAAATCCAAGAGCATTTGCAGCAAAACCCCAAGTTTGGCAAGGTGGATCTTAATTTTGCCACCTTAACCTTACGCACAGACAGCGATGATATAGCAGCATTGCAAAAAGAGATGCAAAAAATCGAAGCTCAAGTGCAGTTGCGAGCCGTGCCACCAGCAAATTCCGGCCATGCCCACCATCATCACGACCACGAACATGGCGAGCTAAATCTCGCCGCCACCATCATTTCCGTGGTGCTTTTTGTGCTTTATTTGCTGTATTCCAAACAGCTACGCGAATGGAGCATAATGGGCGAATATGCCATAGCTTTGACCGCCTATTTCTTGGCGGGTTACAATGTGCTCAAAGCGGCGGCACAAAGCCTAAGACGCGGGGTGTTTTTCGATGAAAATACTCTTATGAGCATTGCCACTTTGGGAGCTTTTGCCATAGATGCCATGGCGGAAGCTATCGGAGTAATGATTTTTTACAAGATTGGCGAATTAATCCAAGACAAAGCGGTGCATCGCTCCCGAAATTCCATCAAGTCACTGTTAGAAATTCAACCGGAATTTGCCCACCTAGCCGTGGGCACCGCCACCACCCAAGTTAGCCCCGAACAAGTGGCGGTAGGGAGCGAAATCGTGGTGAAAGTGGGCGAAAAGATTCCCTTAGATGGGGTGGTAATCGCCGGAGAATCTCGGGTGGATAATTCTGCACTCACCGGAGAAAGCAAGCCTATTTCCGCAAAATTAGGCGCAGAACTCTGGGCTGGGGCCATCAATTTACAGGGCGTTTTGCGTTTGCGCACCACCAAAGCCTACGCCGACACCACCGTGGCCCGTATTTTGGATTTGGTGGAAAATGCCAGTGCCAAAAAAGCCCAAACCGACAAGTTTATCACTCGTTTTGCCCGCTATTACACCCCCATAGTATTCTTTTTGGCCCTGGGCGTGGCTCTTTTGCCACCTTTGCTGGGAAGCCCTTTGGGCTGGCAAGCATGGATTTACCGGGCTTTGGTGCTTTTAGTCATGTCTTGCCCCTGCGCTTTGCTAATTTCTATTCCCCTGGGCTATTTTGGGGGTATTGGCGGAGCCAGTAGGCGGGGAATATTGGTAAAAGGAGCCAATGTCTTCGATGCTTTGCACAAATTAGAGGCGGTGGCCTGGGATAAAACCGGCACCCTAACCCAGGGCGTTTTCGAGGTTTTAAATATCGTTCCCCACGGAGAATTAAGCACCGCCGATCTGCTGCAAATAGCGGTGAGCGCCGAGCAGTTTTCCAATCATCCCATTGCTCAGTCCATTGTGCAAATGGGCAAAAAACAGGGTATAAATCCCGCAAACAACTGGAGTAAGTGGGGAATGGCCGCGGAAATCGCTGGTCAAGGTTTAGAAGTTCCCAGCCCAGAAGGCTTAGTTTTAGCTGGAAATGCCCAACTTATGCAGAATCACGGCGTAGAACTTCCAGACTTGGGCGCTGATGTGCAAACTGTGGTTTATTTGGCGCAAAAGGGAGAATATTTGGGATATATTAATATCGGCGACGAAATTAAATCACAAAGCTTTGCAGCTTTAGGCGAACTGCGCCGTTTGGGCGTGCAAAAAGCTTATATGCTCACGGGGGATAGCCGGGCGGCGGGACACAGCGTGGGGCAAAAATTGGGCATAGATCAAGTTTTTGCGGAGCTTTTGCCCCCCGCGAAGCTGCAAGTGTTAGAAAGCTTGTTGGAGCAGCATGGGAATGCGGTGGCTTTTGTGGGCGACGGCATTAATGACGCTCCTGCTTTGGCCCGAGCCAGTGTGGGAATCGCCATGGGTCAAGGCTCTGCCGCCGCCCTGGAAAGCGCCGATGTGGTGCTTATGGGCGATGACCCAGGCAAAGTGGCCACCGCAATCCAGGTGTCCCGCCGCACCCAGCGCATAATTAAGCAAAATATTGCCCTTGCGCTGGTGGTGAAAAGCGTCTTTATCGGCTTCGGCTCTTTTGGCTTAGCGGGAATGTGGGAGGCGGTTTTTGCCGATGTGGGCACCGCTTTATTAGCAGTCCTAAACGCCACTAGAGTTTTGCGTTGAGTTTAGGGCTTTATTTGCAGTATTTGGCTTTGATTTACCGCTCCCGAAAGCTTTAATACATATACCCCAGTATTTAAGGGTAAATTCGCAATTAAAGCATTGCCTGTATTATGATTCTTTTTCCAAATTGGCTTGCCTAAAATGTCTGTAATTTGAATATTAACTTCGCCCGCAGAATTAGTAAAGCTTATCTGTAAAATGTTGTTTTTGAAATTAATTTGCGCCAAAGAAGCAGTTAATGTATTAATTGATGTAGGGTCTTCTATGTCATTGCTGTCTATGGGGTTATCTTCTATGGTTTTAGCTTCGCTTAACACCCATTTTTGACAAGGATGATTGGTATGGGGCCATAGCTTTACCTGGGAATTTTCCATAGCGGCATTGGGGATTTCCCACAAATCATCTCCTGCAGAAGTGTATATTATGCTTTGCCCATCGCTACCCAATGCGATGCGAAATTTTTGATTTATAGCACCGCTAAAGTTTGCAGTCAAACGAAGAATATTATCGTTATCAGCCTCCACATACAATTCGGGATTGGCCGCGTTTTGTATGCTGTATTCTCCATGTCCCAAAGTGTTCAAAATCCATTGTTGGCTATGCTCCATAGAATCAAAATCATATTGCCACAAAAGTCCTTGATCTTGAACTTGGTTGTTTTGCACTCCCAAAACTTTTTGACTATTGACATTGGTTAAATTATAAGTGCCTGGGGCTACGAAATCTAAAGATATACTAGGCCAACCATCAGCTTCCCAGACAATTTTAGCTAGGCCTAAAGTGGGGCCACCTGCGCGTTGTTCCGGGTAGGGCCAGTTAGGGTCGTAATAGTGAAAACTCACATAATCCACGCCATTTTCATGGAAAAAGCCTATATGACCAGGGCCATAGTAACGATCTTCATCTCCCAATTCATCGCGATGTTTCATTAACACCGTACCACCGCTAGGCGCACCATCTACCTTTAAATTTTTACCTTCTTTATCCACATAAGGCCCTGTGGGTTCTTTTGAACGCCCTACTACCACATAATAAGTGCTGTTTACCCCTGCGCAACAGCCACCTTTATCATAAAATAAATAGTAATAACCATCGTGATAAATACCTGCAGCGCCTTCGCCTTCGGCATAATCTCTAGCATTGGGTCCAGTCCACGAGTTTGCAATGGATTTGCCTGGCAAATTACCCGGATAATCCTTAGGTTTTCCCGTTAAAGTATCTAACTCAGTGATAACAATTCCCTCTTGGTTAAAAGAACCGTAAATCAACCATACTCGGCCATCGTGACCGCGCATTACCGCAGGATCTATAGCATTTAAAGCTAAGCCTGGCTGATATGACCAAATACCCATAAAACCTAAATCTTCCCATTTATATTGAGGGTTTTCTGGATCCAATGTTAGATTAGTGGTTCCACCCACAATAGAAGTCATGGTGCCCCATTCCGAAGCAGAATAATAAAGATGGTATTTACCGTTCATATAATGAATATCTGGAGCCCAAAAACCACCGTGAAAAATTTCTTGCCCTTGATCGTCCGTTGCTCCTTTTACATAATCTCCAATCCATGCAGGAAACTGGGTTTTACTATAAGGTGAGTTAGCATTGGTCCAAGTGATTAGATCGTGGGAATAAGCGGCGTGAATACCGTCGCCAGTGCCATAAATCCAATACTTATCATCCTCTTTAACAATAGAAGATGGATCGTGGATATTAAAACGCCAATTTTGTGCTGAATTTAAAGAAAATAGCACCAGTACTGTAAAAATTATTTGTTGCATTATATTATGAAGTTATCTAAAGATTTATAACTTTGAAAGCCATCCCAAAAGATACTGTTGAATTCAAGGTCAACACTGATTGTTGTGCTAAATTCGTTAATTTAAATTATATTAGAAGTAATTCAAAAAGGAGAATATTATGCAGAAATCAAAAAACTTCTTAGTTTTCTTGTTTTCGTTGTTAGTTTTATCATTTTTGGGTTGTCAATCTGATGGCAACCAAGTGATGGGTAACGATTACAGCGATACACCCCCTCCCGATGTTAGCGACACTATAGTAGAAGACAAAATCACTGATACTGATGCAAATGGAGCTGATTCCATAGGAATTGTTGACACTGTAGGGCTCAAAGATAATGATACTATAATTGAGCCAAATGAAACGGACACAATCCCAAATTCACATCATCTGTATGAGTCCATAGATCAAGCTCTGATAGAAGAAAATTTGCAAAAATGGTTAATTTCCAAACCACAGAATTATTCATTTACCATGAAATTCATTGATGATGAAGGTGAAAGTGAAGGGATGTTTTTATGTGGAGAGCAAGGATGTGAGTTAGTGGGCGGTACACTTTTTGATGAAACCTATGCTGACATTACAGATATGGAAGCCGAAATAGAAGAAGCTGTGGATGCTAACTTTTTAGGGTATTTATTACAAGCTTTTGTTATGCTTGAAGAACTTATGAAAGAGTTTGCTGAACTTGATGAATCTATCGAACTTGAAATGCTACCACTTGATTTAGAAATCAAGTATGGTTTTAATCCTGACTATGGCTTTGTTTCTTATTTTGAGTTTACAGAATTGGACTCAGATATCCCAGTAACTGGTGAAATATACGACTTTAAGACATTATAATCTTAGGAATTAATTAAAACTTAGCTGAGTTTTTAAATAAAATAAAGCTAAACACTATTTAATAGGACAATAGCATGAATAAATCAAAAAAAATCATTAATTTATTAATTGCAGCAATTTTTGCTGTGGTGCTTGCCAGTTGTGGCGATTCAGGTTCCACTGGACCTAATGGCAGCTCTGACCCCAATCTACGCACTGAAGTAGATAGCAATTATATAAGAGAAAATATCGACAAATGGAAGCAAAACAAGCCAGAAAATTATTCATTCACTATAAAAGGTGAGGGCTATGTTAAGGGTTTCCCTTATGAAGATGCGGAGTATGAGGAAGAAGAGCAAAGCTTTAGTGCCAAAGTAAAGTGTGTTGCGGGGGAATGTGAAGTAACAGAAATAACAACAACGGACGAAGAAGATATAGAATACCTAGTTCCTGAATTAGAAAAATACGGGGCAGGTTTTTTATCTGAAGATGATGAATGCTTCGATTGCACAGCAGCAGAAGATCTAATTGAACAATACCGAAATTATAATCGCATATTAGAATCACTAGAGCAATATGAGTTGTTTCTAACTGATGACGAAGCACTAAAAGAATATATTGGCGAAGAATACTTTGAAAGCTTAAGCGCAGAAGATATTGCAGAAATGCGTGAGGAATTTCAAGAATCAAATAAGCGATACAAGAATTTAATTCTTAATTTTAAGTATGGCATAAATGAAGAATACGGTTTTATGTACCATAATGAAATTTATATGAAAAATGGCAATAATGGCGAAGATTTATACTTCGAACTAAAAGAGAAAACAAAAATAACTGACTTTCAAGTGAACTAAATATTTTTCTAATCACAGAAAAGGATAACAACATGAATAAATCAAAAAAAATCATTAATCTATTAATCGCAGCTGTTTTTACGATAGTGCTTGCTAGCTGCGGTGGCGGTGGCTCCACTGGATCTGGAGCCGGCGGTAACACACAGCTTTACACAGAGCTAGACAAAGGGGTCATTGAAAGCTACAATGCCAAGTGGGAAGCCAACAAGCCCGAGGCTTATACTTTTTCAATAAAAATGACTGATCCTAGTGGTCCAGGTACTGCTGATGTTTCTTGCGAAGCTGGTGCATGTACTGTTACTGGTGGAGAACTTGGTGAACTTGATGCTGCCGGAGCAGTAGCCCTGGATGCCAACTTCTATAATAATATGCTTCTTGCACTTGTTATGGCTAAAGAAATGATGGATGAAATGATGGGTGCTTTTGAAGGTATGCCTGGTATGGAAGATATGGAAGGCATGGATGATATGGCCGATGCCTTTAATGCAGAATATCGCTTTAACGAAGAATATGGCTTTGCTTCTTATTTTAAAACCAAAGATGCAGATACTGGTGTAGCTATAGTTGGCGAAGTCTTAAATTTCACGCCTCAATAATTTTTTTTATACTAAAAAGCTCCACCAAAAAGGTGGAGCTTTTTTTGCTCAATAGTGTTTTAGCTCAGCAGTTTGGTTACCGCTTGCACATACAATCCAGGATTGGGTAGGGGAGAGCCTTCGGCTAGCAAAGCTTGCCCCATAAGCACTGTGGGCCAATCGCCAAGGTCTTCTTTGGCTTTAACCTTTTCCAAGAGCTTTTTATTTATGGCGTGATTGGGGTTTATTTCCAAAATGCGCTTGGATTTGGGCATATTATTTTGCCCCATCTGGGTCATAAGTCTTTCCATGTGTGCGCTCATGGCATCTTCTTTGTTGGTGAGCACACAAGCACTGTCTTTTAGACGAGTGGTAACACGCACGGTTTCAATATCTTCGTCCAAAGCTTTTTGCAAAGCTGCGCACAGTTCTGAATACTCATTTTGACTTTCTTTTTCGCTGGCTTCTTCTTCCGCAGTCTTTTCTAAGGCAATATCACCACGACTAATATCCTTAAAGCTTTTGCCCTCGAAATCTTGCAAGCCACCCATCATAAACTCGTCAATGGGATCAGCCATATAAAGCACTTCAAAACCCTTGGCTTTAAAAGCTTCTAAATGCGGGCTAGCTTCTAAAGTGGTCAAGTTTTCCCCAGTGATATAATAGATGTCTTTTTGCTCATCGCGCATACGACTCACATAATCTTTGAGGCTGGTAAGCTTATCGGTACCCACCACCGTAGAATTAAAGCGCAACAAGCTTTTAAGCTCGTCTAGCCATTCCCAGTTCATGTGGAAACCTTCTTTTAAAATGCTTCCCAATTCTTTCCAAAATTCAGCGTATTCTTCGGGCTTGTCATCGGCCAAGCTTTGCAAAGATTCCAAAGTCTTTTTAGTAACATGATTTTTGATATTATTGATAATACGATTGTTTTGTAAAATCTCTCGGGATACATTCAGAGGAAGATCTTCGCTATCAATAACTCCCCGCACAAAGCGCAACCATGGGGGCAACAAGTCTTTGCAATCGTCCATGATAAACACTCTTTTTACATAGAGCTTTAGCCCATGACTGCGATCCGAGTGGAAAATGCCAAAAGGCGCTTTAGAAGGCACATAAATTAAAGACCAATATTCATTGATTCCCTCAATGTGGGAGTGGCTATAAGTGGCCGCAGGGCTACCGCTATAATCCCCGGAAACATTGCTGTAAAACTCTTGGTATTGCTCCGCTTCAACTTCGTTGGGATTGCGACGCCACAAAGCGGGTTTTTCGTTTAAGCGCTCTGGTCCAGCAGGTACATCCACCACATCATCATCTTTTTTATCTTCTTCTGCGGATTTTTCTTCAGGTTTTTCGATGGTTTCTAAGTAAATAGGGTGGGTTACAAATTCTGAGTACTTTTGAATGATGGAACGCACTCTCCAACTGGAGGCAAACTCCTTGCTGTCATCATCATCTTTTAAATGCACCACAATGCGAGTACCGCGACCGTCTTTTTCGGTGCTACTAATGCTAAACTCACCAGTGCCTTCAGAAGTCCAAGCCCAAGCTTCGCTTTCACCAGCTTTGCGAGTGATAACTTCTACCTTAGCAGCCACCATAAATACCGAATAAAAACCCACTCCAAACTGCCCAATAAGATTAACATCTTTCTTGGCATCTCCCGAAAGATTCTTTAAAAAATGCTTGGTTCCTGAACGGGCAATGGTTCCCAAGTTTTCCATTAAATCTTGGTGATTCATTCCAATACCAGTATCTTCAATCACCACTTGTTTTTTGTCTTCGTCCACTTGCACATCTATGCGCAATTCGCTATTATCTTTGAGCAAATCGGGGTTGCTAATGGATTCAAAACGCACCTTGTCCAAAGCATCGGCGGCGTTGGAAATCAACTCCCGCACAAATATTTCGGGATTTGAATAAAGCGAATGAATCATTAACTGCAAAAGTTCCCGTACTTCCGTCTGAAATTCGTGTTTTTCTACTTGTTCTTTTTTAGACACATATACCTCCAAAAAAATAATTAAGGACTACAATATACTTTTTATCGCTAATAATAATACTAAGACCCCTTTATTTGGGCAAGTCCATGCTTTTGCGCAAAATTCTATGTATATTCACTGGATTATTTTAAACTTCAGGTAAATTATGAACAAAAAGATATTCGCCCTGTTAAGTATTGTTTTTTTCGCTGTTTCTTGCAATAGCGTGCCTCAATCCGGTGCTGCCATGGGCAATTTACAACAGAAATACGATAGCTTAGCTCAAGTAGTGGCACAAATGCACGAAGAATTTGAAATTGTCAAATTTGGTTTAGAAAGGCGTGGCGCTAGCATGGCCGATATGAAAGCGGAATTAGATGCCGAGCGCAAGGTTTGGGATATTCCTGTGGGACAAAGCCCCGTGGCAGGTAAAGCCGATGCGCCCATTACCATTGTGGAGTTTTCTGAGTTTCAGTGTCCCTATTGCGCTCGTGTAGCACCAATGATAGAGGAAATTGTAAAGAAATATCCCAACGAAGTGCGCTTAGTTTATAAACACTTTCCTTTGACTGGACATAATAACGCACCAGCGGCTGCGGCGGCTTCTATTGCTGCGCAAAATCAAGGTAAATTTTGGGAATACCGCTATGCGTTAGCACCATATTATCGCGAATTAATCCCCGAAACTTTCATCAAAGTCGCCGAAGAAGTGGGCCTAGATATGGAAAAGTTCAAAAAAGACATGGAATTAACCCCCGAAATGCAGGCCCGCATTGACGAAGACTTTAAGCTGGGAGCTTCGGTGGGTGTAAACGGCACTCCTAACTTTTATGTAAACGGTCGCAAATCTAATCGTTTTTCCCCGGAGCTAATCGACCAAATGGTGGCCGATTTGCGCAAGTAATTCTGCCTCAGACCATACAGCCACGCCTAATTCCGTGGCTCTTTTTAGTTTAGAACCCGCCTCGGCACCGGCTACCACTACCGAGGTTTTTTTACTTACGGATCCGCTAACTTTACCACCATTTTGCTCAATTAAGGTCCTAGCCTCACTGCGCTTTAAGCTGGGAAGGGTCCCCGTTAGCACAAAAGTTTGCCCTGCAAAAATTTCCGCTGTTTCTGCGGCTAAATATTCAAAATTTATCCCTAATTTATATAAGCGATTAACTTCTTTTTGGTAGTTGGCATCGCTAAAATAGTTGTGCAAAGATTGGGCCACTTTTTCGCCCACATCGGGAATGCGTTCCAACTCTTTGATGCTGGCTTGGCTCAGGGGGTGCATATTTTTAAAATGCCTGGCCAAATTTTGCGCAGTGCTACGCCCCACAAAACGAATCCCCAAACCTAAAATTAAGTGCTCTAAACTGCGTTTTTTACTGGCTTCGATGCCATTTATCACATTTTCGGCGCTTTTTTGCGCCATGCGTTCCAAATCTACGAGTTGCTCTAGGCTAAGCTCGTAAAGATCCGCAGGACTGCGCACTTCCAGTTGTTTTACCAACTGGCTAATTAAAGCCGGGCCCAAATTTTCGATATTCATGGCATCTCTATGGGCAAAATGCGCTATTAAACGCTCAATTTGGGCGGTGCAATGCAGATTTTCGCAACGAATGGCCACTTCGTCGGCGCTGGTGCTCAAAGCTTCGCCGCATTCGGGGCAATGGGTGGGGGCCACAATGGGGGAGGCGTGGGGAGGGCGTAAATCAATATGCACCTTGGTTATTTTGGGAATAATATCTCCGCCTTTTTCCAGATTTACGCTATCGCCCAAATGCAAGTCTAGGCGCTGAATTTCATCGAAGTTATGCAGTGTGGCCCGGCGCACGGTGCTGCCTGCCAACCATACGGGTTCTAAGTTTGCCACCGGCGTAATAGCACCCGTGCGCCCCACCTGGTACTCCACGCTGTGCACCACGGTCTGCACCCCCTCGGCGGGGAACTTGTACGCCACCATCCACCGGGGCGATTTGGCCGTGGTGCCCAACTCCCTTTGTTGGGCTAAATTGTCAATCTTTACCACCATGCCGTCAATTTCATAAGGGAGTTGTAGGCGCTGCTGCGCCACAGCGTGACATATCTGCGTCGCTTGCTCCGGGTTTTGCACCAGTTGAAATTCGTTTACCACAAAACCCCATTTGCGCAACTGCAGCAAGCTCTGACTATGCAATTCTTGGCTTGAATCGCCCAGCAAATTAAAGGCAAAAAAGTTCATTTTACGCTGGGCGGCTTCTCGGGGATTCTTAAGCTTCAAGCTTCCTGCCACGGTATTGCGGGGGTTTTGCATCAAATTGCGCCCTTTTGCAGCCAATTCTTCGTT
Organism: Fibrobacter sp.; assembly: GCA_012511955.1. Lineage (GTDB taxonomy): Bacteria > Fibrobacterota > Fibrobacteria > Fibrobacterales > Fibrobacteraceae > JAAZFC01. The sequence goes on from JAAZFC010000015.1 coordinate 28,060, forward strand.
AAATAACTCAAAGTTGCTTTTTGTCATATAAACTTCGCCGCGCACTTCAATTCTTCCCTCCGCCGCCGAGCTTAGCTGGTGGGGAATATCTGCAATGGTTTTTGCATTTAAGGTGATTTCATCGCCTTGGATACCATCGCCCCGAGTTATTGCCTGCACTAATAGCCCATTTTCATAAATCAAAGCCAAAGAAACCCCATCGATTTTTTGCTCCACCACCCAACTCAAAGTATCGCTAAATTTCTCTTGGGCGCTACGCATAAAATCTGCTAATTCCTCGTCAGAATAGGCATTGCTAATACTTAACATAGGGCTTTGGTGGGGGATTTTCTTAAATTCATTGTGCAAATCGGAGCCCACTCGTTCTGTGGGAGAGTCAGGCAACTTAAATTGGGGAAACTTCTGCTCTAAATCGCTTAGTTCACGCATTTTTAAGTCAAATTCACTATCGCTAAGGCCAGTAGCTAAGCCAGCGTAATAATTTTGGTTAGCTAGTTTTAGTTCCGCAGACAATTCTGCAATTTTTTGCTCGATTTGCTTTTTATTTTTCATAAATAAAATGTAATTATTAAGTTAAAGCTTGAGTAAATGTCGATTAACAAGAATTTTCATCTTTGCTATTTTTGTATCTTTATAGTGTCGTATAAAATATAAAGGTATGGATATGAGAAAAGTATTTGGATTGATATTCACCTTGTTAGTTGCTGCACCTTCTATGGCCCAGTATAATGGCATAGGTTTTGGTGGTTATTTGCAAGCTGGTAATCCCCATGAGGCAGGCGGTCTCAATATGAAGTTTTTTTTAAGTCAGCGTCATGCCATAGATGCTCAACTTAGCATTCAAATGTCGCCATTGGCAAAATCCATGGGAGCTTATGGTACATATTTATTCCATTGGTGGGATGCTCTTCCTATAAATAAGGGTGCTATTCCCCTTTATATAGGGCCCAATTTAGGTTTTGGAGTATGGGACGGTGGATTTACTATCCGAGGTGGTGCCATTGCGGGCTTAGCTTATGCTTTACCCAAAGGAACTGCTCCTTTAGACTTTTATTTACAACTTAACCCTGCCATTGAAGTTGATTTTGTCGATAAAACTCATGCCAGTTTTAATCTTTATCTTCAATTTGGCATAAGATTTTACATATAGGTTATAATGTTTTTAAGATTACTTATTCTTTCGTTTTTATTACTCTCTTGCTCCATACACGATGCTGGAGTTGTAGTGGGTAAAGCTTATGATAGCAGCAAAAAAACTGTTATAGATACTGCAAGCTCCTTTCATTTAAACGATCCCATATTTTTGCAGGTTTTTAATGGAAGCACAGCTTTTGAAACGGACACTATTACATTAAATATTTACCGATTCCATTCGCCCGAATCTAAAAAGCTCATTAATTCACGACCTTTAGTGCCTGGAAAAAAAGCCACAGATGTGGTGATGCGTGGCCCTGAATCCAATCCGCTAACTGCACGTAAATTGTTGCGCACAGGTCAAGCTGGTGATTACTTACTTGAAGCTACTAGCGGTGATAGAATTATAGGTGATCAGTTAATAAATATGTATAAAGGGAAAAAATGAAGAAGTGCTTATTAGGGCTTTTTGTTATAATGTTATTTAGCTGTTCGCAAAGCGATGTGGCTATTAAGTACAATTTGCCCGCCCCAGTTTCCATGGAATTATACCACAACGGCTACTATTCTAGTTTTGATGGCAAAGACGAACTCGTAGGTACTATTTCTTCTAATTTTACCAAAGCAATTTATAGCCAAAGTGGTGATTTTTTATCTTATGAAAGAGAATATCTTTCTGATGCTTCCAAAGGCTATCATAAAAACTCCATGCCCTTAGAACTTAGTTGGCGCATTCCTTTTTTGTCTGTACAATCCGTGGAAGGGCAAGTTAACCGGGTGCAAAGTGTCAGAGGCTACGAAAAATTTATCCCCGATGTGGTGGAAAAACTTCCCATTAAAAAACATTTTAAAAATCAGCTGCGCAATCAGCGCTTTCAATTGGAATTTGATAGATACGAAAAACGCCGATGGGAACTAGGACACTTAATAGGATCGAAAAAAGTCCCCACTAAAGGTGATATCACTGCTGAATTATCCAATCAAGGTCGCTTGCCTATTCCTATGCTCGAAGTAGATTCAGTAATTTCCACAGGTTTTCGCAAGCTAGATAAACGCCGTTGTTTTGTGTACAATGTGTATTATCGTGAAAGGGAGCCTTTTCCATACTTTATGTGGGAACAACATGCTTATGGAATAGAAAATGCTGCGGCTTTACGGGAGTTTAAGCCAGATTCTGGATCCTACTACACCCATTATTCCATGGCCATTGATCCTAAAACTGGAATTCCATGTCAAGAGCGCGAAGTTAAGCATGGAACGATTTTTGTGAGCAATGAAAAAACCAAAGAAAAAGACGAAATAAAAGTTAATATTACTTTGGAAAATCTTTATAATATAGATCAGTTATGATTTTTTCTCTAAAATGGTGGCTGTTAATCAGCTTTTTGTTGATTTTATCTTGTGCCAGCGGTTCGGTGCAATATGTTTTAGTTCAAGATGCCCAAGACTCTTACAAACATGCAGCTAAAGAGTATCACAAGGTAGAGGATGAATATATTGTATTGCTTTTTAACTTAGAGCGCTATCCTGAAGATTCCTTTTTGGTGGAGCAAAAAAAAACTTTAATGAAGGAATTAGACCATTTGCGCAATATTATGCTCCATAGTCGTTTGGAATTTGATGAATCTGTGCAAGAGTGGGATGCGCAAATTACGGGTAATATGGTAATTAAAGGTCAGAAAGTACCTACTTTAGATACAGCATCACTTAGACCGCTATTTACGCCCAATTAAACTTAATCTTTATTTACACTCCATAACATTTGCGAGCATTGCGGCGACAGTGTTCTGCCATTTTTTCAGGGCTTAGGCCTTTGATTTTAGCTAATGCTTTAACCACTTGTTCCACCATGGCCGGGGTAGCAACTTTGCCACGAAAGGGTACTGGAGCCAAAAATGGTGCATCAGTTTCCGTTAAAATGCGATCCAACGGCAAATACTCTGCCACGGTGCGTATGTCCCCAGCGTTTTTAAAGGTAATTACTCCAGTAAACCCGAAAAAGAGATTAATATCGAGGCTTAAAAGCTTTTTAGCAAATTCTAAACTTGCGGTGTAGCAATGTACATGAATAGGGAAGGGAAAACTCTTAAATTCTTGTAAAATTTCCCAGGTATCAGCTTCGGCTTCTCTAGTATGTAACACAAAGGGCTTTTTCAGTTCTAAAGCCAATTGAAGTTGCCGCCTAAAAGCTTCTTTTTGCACTTCGGCAGGGGAGTGCATATAGTGGTAGTCCAATCCCGCTTCGCCCACTGCAATGGCTTTGGGATGTTCCAAGGCTTGGCGCATACTCGCTTCCACTTGGTCGTCATAAATTTTAGCATCGTGGGGATGCACACCAAAAGTGCCAAAAATACGCTCATCTTGGTCTAACCATGCTAAAGTTTGAGCAAAATCGTCAGGATGGCAAGCCACTTGCAACATGGTTTCGGGGATAAAAGGCATGGTTTCCCATAATTCTTCTAGGGTTTTTAGTTTTAATCTATCAAGCACCATATCGAGGTGGCAATGGGTATCAATTAAGTTATTCATAAGTAGTAATATCTGTGATGGTTAAAATGCGTTGGCCTCCGGGGGTGTTCACCGTGGCTTTGTCGCCAACTTTTTTGTTTTGCAGAGCTTTGCCAATGGGAGATTGCAAAGAAATTAATCCTTTTAATGGATCTATCTCCGCCGTACCCACAAAAGCATAGACAAATTCCTTGCCTGCAGAATCTTTCACAGTAACTTTAGATCCAAAAATTACCTCACCAGTCTCTTTGGGAGAATCTTGTATAATAGCGCCATCCAACAGTCTATCTAGCTGCCTCAGGCGCTGATCAATTTCTCGTATGCGCATGCGGCCATAAGTATAAGCGGCGTTTTCGGACCTATCGCCTTCGGCAGCGGCATCTTGCACTTGCTGGAGCATTTGCGGGCGTTCGCGATATTTAAGTTCTTCCCATTCAGATTTAAGTTTGGCAAAGCCTTGGGGGCTAATTAAGTGCTTTTTCATAGTGAAATAATAGCAAACACAATGCGTTTTAGTTTGCTATCTTTGCAAACAATGCAGACACCTGATTCCATCAGTAGTGCCCCTCCTAAAAATAGGCGTGCCAATAAAGAACCTCGTAATGTCAGGGTTCGGCGTTATATATACAATCAGCTTTTTCCTAAAAGGCAATCACCTCTAAAGGTATCTTTGGCGGTTTTTATTGGAATATTCATCGGAATATTACCCACCTGGGGTATTGCGGTACTTTTGACCATTATTATTTTAGGTTTTCTTAAACTACCTAAGCTACCTGGAGTTTTAGCATCTTTTGTAGCTACGCCACCTACGCAATTTTTCATTTTTTACCCTATTGGTTTATGGCTAGGAAGCAAAATTTTACCCCCCCCAGATAAACCTGTACAGCTAATAGAAGAAATTCGTTCCATGAATTTAAGCAATTTTACAGAAAAATTTGCTTGGCTCTTTGGCTCCGCTCGGGAATATTTTATTTCTTTTATAGTGGGTATGGTAATCGTTGCTATTTTAGTAGCTTTTATAGGTGCCCTACTTACATGGTTTATTATGAATGTGCGGCGTAAAAAGCTTTTAAAACAAAGAGAATTGCGTCGTTTAAAATTAAAAACTAAATCTTGAGAAATATTATGAAGATATATCCTTTTCGCGCTATACGCCCAGATTCCGATGAAGCTTCCCAAGTGGCTTCTTTACCCTACGATGTTGTTAATAGAGAAGAAGCCGCCGAACTGGCCAAGGGCTTTCCTAACTCTTTTTTGCGGGTGGTGCGTTCCGAAATCGAACTTCCTGCCGAAGTCGATGCCTATTCTGATCAAGTTTATGCCAAAGCCGTGGAAAACTTACATAAAATGCAAAAAGCTGGGGTTTTGATACAAGATGATGAACCCTACTTTTATGTATATAGACAAACCATGGATGGGCGAGAGCAATACGGCTTAGTTTGCTGTGTACACGCCCAAGATTATGTAGATGGCAACATCAAAAAACACGAACTTACTCGCGCAGATAAAGAGGAAGATCGTTTACGCCATGTTTTAGAAACTAATTGCAACACAGGTCCGGTGTTTTTGACCTATCAAGACTCTGGACAGTACGAAATATTCTCCCAAGTGTGTAAGCAAGCGCCCCTTTACGACTTTGTAGCGGTAGATGGCATTGGACACACAGTTTGGCGTATGGATAGCCCAGAAATCCAAGCAAAATTATTAGAATCTTTTGCCCAAGTACCACATTCTTACATCGCCGATGGGCATCATCGCAGTGCTGCGGGAACCCGCGCCGCTCTATACCGTGCCCAAAACAATCCCCAACACACTAGCGACGAAGAATACAATCGTTTTATGGCGATTTTGTTCCCCGCCGATCACTTAAAAATCTTTGATTACAATAGGGTGGTCCAAGATTTAAACGGTCATAGTTCCGCAGAATTTATGGAAAAATTAGGGAAGATTTTTGACATTGAAGAAATCCCCTCGGCCCAAAGTCCTGGCCAAGCTCAGCAAGTAAACCTTTATTTGGACAAAAAATGGTATGCTTGCAAATTTAAATCAGAACATTTGCAAAATTTAAGCGTAACCGACCGCTTAGATGTTTCCCTTTTGCAAAACTTAGTGTTAAAACCGCTCTTGGGCATAGACGACCCTCGCACCTCCCAGCGCATTGATTTTGTGGGTGGCATTCGCGGCTTAGATGGCTTGCAAAAACGCGTGGATAGCGGTGAAATGGCTTGTGCTTTTGCCATGCACCCCACCACTATCACAGAACTCATAGACATAGCCGATGCTGGGGAAATCATGCCTCCCAAATCCACTTGGTTTGAACCAAAATTGCGTTCAGGGTTGCTTATACATAGCTTAGATTAGGAGTAATTATGGGTAAACTTAGCCTAAAAATCATTTTATTAGGGCTAATTACCCATAGCTTAAGTTTTGCCCTGATTTTATCTCAGCGTCCATTTTTGGGCTATAAAAATCTTCCTTCGGCACGCATGATGCCCCAGGGGCGTTTGCTTACATCGGTGCATGTAGCGCCCAAAAATCACTATGATTTGCGGGGAGAACTAGACAAGCAACTTCACCTTAACTTGCTCACCAACCCTTTGAGTTGGCTAGAATGGGGAGCGGTTTTTAGCCATAATTTCTATAAAGATGATATTTTAACCCATAGAGCTGGTGAATTAGGATTAAAACTGCAATTCCCGCGCATAGATGAATGGCAACCTTATCTCTCCCTGGGAATTGTGGATGTATTTGAAGAAGATCGCTGGATAGAAAACTTCTATTTTGTGGGATCATACTCCTTAGCTTGGAGATTTCTGCACTTTGGCGTAGATGTGGGTTCTATTTATACAAGAAAGAGTAATATCTTTGACGAAGATTCCCCCGCAGAAATCAGTTCCTTCGGCGCCATAGAGTTAGACATGGGTTGGGTGGAAATCTTGTTAGAAACCCAATGGTTTGGGCGCCGATCTTTTTTGTGGAACGCTTCGCTGTGGGCTAAGCCCCTAAGCCCCAAGCCGGGTATGGATCGCAATCTAATTGCTCTAGGCGCAGGGGTGGAAAAAGGCTCCCATGGTGCCAAAAAAGCTTTTTGGGGTGGGGGACAAGTGCAATTTCCCCTAGAAAAGCTTGCTAGCGCAGATTCTGCTAAGCAGGCTAAGATCAGCTTGGCTTTTTACCCAATTTTTGATCATAGTTTTCCCATAAATGCCAAAAATCAAAAAAAACAGTGGCAACTAAATTTGGGTATAGATTTAGCCACTAGTTTAAGCGCTTCGGGCTTGTATTGGGTAAACACTTTTTATCCCCTGGGGGCTAGTTCTGCAATGGTAGAAAGCTTGCCCAAGCGCCAAGCGTGGCAGCGTAGCTACCTCAACTTTGCTATGGAGCAGAGTTGGGGTAGCTCCTTTAAGTTAGCTGCGCCCCAAGTGGCTTTAGGCTTATTAGAAGCTGGGGCCGCAGGATTACAAGTACAGCAAAACTTTAGCGTTTTTAGTTGGCACAATTTCAGTCTAAACGCAAGAGTTTTGCTAGATACCGCCGCTGAAATTTTCCGAGATTTTCATATCAGTTTGCCCTTGCATCCCACTTTACCCGGCTTTTTGCAATACAGCCAACTTCGCTGTGAAGGGGGCTATTATGCCGACCAAAACTGGCGTTTATTGGGGCAAATAGCCCAGGGAACTGCAAAGAATCATCTCGTTTTAGGTGGTGGTTATAATTTCAACGATAATCTGTGGGTATTTGAGGCGCAAATGCGCTTTGCCTGGGGTAAAACCAGCGTGGGTAATCAGAACTTCACCGTGGGTTATGCTCCTATCTTAGAGCATCATCTCAGCGCAGAGCATTCCATCTATACAGGTATTCAAAGCATAGATGGCAATGCCAGTTGGCGACCGCAAAAACTTTGGAAAAAATAGTTTTTGCTCCAAGTTTTAAATTCCAATACTAACTTGGAAAACCCAATAGCGATTTTCTTCGGCGCCGGTATAGTAACCAGCTTCTTCGGCCCAAGTGGCAAACTCAATTTCAGCTAAACGCAAAGCCTCTAAAGCAAATCCGGCCGTGGGGTAGCCCCCTTTGAATCCTAAGCTTCCTCGAACTTTTAAAAAGCGCAAAGCAGGCCAATTAGGAACAGCTAAAATCACTTGTTCAAATTCACCGCCGAAGTTTATATGGCTCATGAATTTATAATTGCGTTCATTATTAAAAACATCTTCGTAGTCAAAGGCTAGGTTTACTTTGCGTGCTAAGCCCGTGTTTCTCTGTAAAAAGCGTGGCGAATAGGCAATACCAGTGGTTAAATTAGGAGTAATATTTTCTTTTCCTAATTTTTTAACAAATAAGTTGCGCAATGAAGCACCCAAACGCACTTCACGATGAATTTGATACATGGCACCAAACTCCAAAGCGTGTCCAATGGTGGAAATCTTCGAAGCATCGCGTATAATTCTATCAGTTTCTGCCATAAGGGTATCTCTAGCATCTTCCCATTCAAGAAGGGAAACGGTTAGGTCAGAAATATATTCCCTTTTAGCCATTTTATAACCTAAACCCAAGGATAAGTTTTCACCAATTCCAAAGCCCACTGCTCCTTGAATTACCGCATCTATATAAACCGTATCTATACCTGCTCCGGGGGTGATTATACCTGATTCAATATAGGGCGCTACACCGCCATCCACCCAAATTGCCCCTCCAAAGTGAGGTAAAGCCAATTCTGCATCGAATTTAGAAGAAATATTAATGGGTAGTTTGTCGAAAAACAACATTCTATCTAAAATATCAATGTGAGCTTCCACTGTATCGAGCAGAGCTCTATTATCCATTTTATCCATGTCTATGCTTTTATAGACTTTTTGAATATCAGTACCAATGGAATAAGCCTCTTGAGCCTGACTCAAAGGCAGAGATACCCCAACATTTAAGCGCATATCTAGTAGTTTGCGAGCATAATACCCCATTTCGGGATTGGTCTCAAAGTTTCCCAACTTATTGATAAGATTTAGCCCCGCTGGGTTGTAATACACAGCTTCTTTATCTTCGGCCACAGCTACAAAAGCGTTACCCATGGCATAAGCTCGCAAAGATTTATGGGTAGGTCCACGACCGGCAAAAGACATCGTTGCAAATAGAATTAAAAGTGAAAATAAAATTGATCTATACATAAATTCCTCAACGATGCTTATCTAAATAAAGCTGAAAAGATAGTTCAGTGTAAAATACCCAACAGCCCCCCACGCGCCGCCGTCGTTCTTCTAGGGATATTTTACCGTCTTTATCATTAATAATATCTATGCGAGTTTGCACATCGCCGTTATTAATAGTGCTGCCGTATTCTTTAGCAGTTTTTGCAAAATGCTTTGTAAAAGGGTGCAGACGGGGTTTCGTAGGGTCAATAATAGTGCTGGGGTCGTAGGTTTCATCGGCTTCGTCGATATTTCCATCCCCATTATTATCAATGCCATCAGCACCAAAAATAGTAGGATGCAACATAAGACGCAAATCCTCGTCTATAAAACCATCTCCGTCGTTATCTACCGAATCAAAAATTTCTTCGTCAATACAACCATCTCCGTCGTTATCCAAACCATCGCCAATTTTATAAAACAGAGCAATATCACTGAAAGCGTTTAACTGAGAATCAATGGCTGCTTTGGTTTCTTCACTAAAGAAGTTTTCTTCGTCACCTTCTTCAAGCCCTAATTGCCCACCAATAGAGCTTATTATTCCTGAAATATTCGTAGTGCCACCAGCTAATTCATCAATTTTACTATTTAAGTTTTCTGCTACCGCAGGGTTACTTGTGGCTTCTTCCATTATAGCCTCCACATCCACACGGGGCATGCCATTGGAATCTATTTCAATATTAATACTTATATCTTTGGAATTGATATAGCCATCGCCATTAAAATCAAAAAGTTTCAATAAAGTGTGGGCCATAGATGCTAATGCATAGTCTGCTGAAAAACGAGCGTACTTATATTTACGATCACTTAGGGGAAATTTTTGTTTTCCTTTTTTGCTATCAGGATAGGCGCCATAATGAAATTCAAAATTTTCTAAGGAAGCTCTTAGAGAATCGGCTTTTTTGGGGTCTTTGTGCAATTCGCTACGAGTGACTTTTTTGTTATGTACATCTCTGGATAGTTCCCACCATGCAGTTAATGTATCTCTTTCAATCAGGGGGTCTAAGGCTTTAATTATAGCGCCCATGGATCTATAAATATTGTTTTGCTTATCTTTGGGTAGGTTAATAAAGGGTATAGAGTTTTTTTCGTCTTCTAGGGATGTTCTTAAAATTTGCAAAATTAGTGCAGGTCCAGTACCCATACCGCGCATTTGCGATTTGGCCAAACCAAAATACGCCTCAGATTTAGTGCTATCTTTTTTAAGGGCTGCTTCATAGTACTTAGTGGCTTCGTCATAGGCTGACTTACGAAACATCTTTTGCCCATAAGAAATCAGCGCATCGGGTTCACCATTTATATCTTGAGCCTTAGTTCCTGGACTAAACAAGTTGCAGCCCCATAAGATAAGGAGAGCAAAAATGCTTAGATAAATAAAATGTAAATTTCTCATAATCCTACTCAATTAAACATATAATTGTAATTATATCAATCTTAACAATAAGTTCAAAGATAATTTAACAATGAATTCACCTACTTTTAGTATAAAAAACTATGAAATGCGAATAAAACACCTTTGTAGCCGTAAATTAGAGTATTTGCGCGCTTTAAATGGTGAAAAATTTGATTTAAACAAACTTTTAGATTTTACCACAAGGCTTTTTGAACTCTACGATAAATGGCAAATAGCTATGCTAAAAAATCGAGAAGAACCCATAGCTTGCGGATCTGGTTGTGGAAGTTGCTGCTATCATTTTCCTCAATCCGTGGAGCCTTTTGAGGCCTTATTTTTGTATGTACGCCTACGGCAAAACCCCGACATGGTTAATTTTATCGCCAGATGTTGGGATAGAGTAACTTATTTTGGAAGAATGTGGAAAGAAAATGTGCCTAAAAATCCCGATGAGGGAGATTCCTTGTTGCAAAGATATTTTATGAAGCAGCAGCCCTGTCCTTTTTTAAATAAAGATCAATCTTGCGGGGTTTATAAATATAGACCCATGATTTGCCGTATGTATTTTAGCGATAGTGACCCTGTATATTGTGGCCCCAAACACCTTTTAAGCGATGAAAATCGCGCCTTTCATCTATGTTTGCCCGACCATATTGAACTGGATTTAGCTGAGATTTCTCAGTTATTAGATCTTGAACTCTCCACTAGTTTTTACGAATCTATCTTAGACCTCAACGCTTTAGAAGGTGAGGGGTATTTTGACGCAGTTGAGCATATTCAATAGCTCCAAGCCTGACTGGTTAACCCTAAAATTTTCCAAACGGGCCAAGCGAAGTTGGCGTTTTGAATGGAAAAAAGCTTCGGGACCGTGGTCTTGGTTTAAAAAGCGAAATCAGGCTGTTTTAACCCTACCTAGCTACTTTCAGCACCCCGAATTAAAGGATATTTTTCCTTTTTTGTATGAGTGGGCGGAAATCACCATGGAAAGGCAGACTTCCCAGCGTAAAAAGCAAAAGCGCAGCTTAGAAAAGCAAATATGGCAGTTAATAGAAGATAAAAAAAGTAATATCTCCGCAGAAATTCCCCCCGCTCGGCAGAGATTTCCCCAAATAACCCCCCAAGGATCTTTTCACAATGTACAAGAGCATTTTGACTTTGTGAACCGCAAGTATTTTGGTGGCGAATTGCAGGCGTGCATAACTTGGTCCACTCGCATCGGAGGACAATCATTTCACAGTTTGCGCACCAATGCTCGCGGTGAAAAGGTGCATCTAATAAGCATCAGTCGTGGCTACGATTTCGCCAACTGCCCGCTGGAAGCGCTCCGCGGAGTCATTTACCACGAATGTTTGCATATCGCCGTGCCACCGCATACCGTCAATGGGCGGCGCGTGGTTCATGGCAAAGAATTTCGCCGCCGGGAAAAGCTTTATGAACACTACGACTTGTGGATTAAGTGGCACGCCGAAGTTTTGCCCCGCAATGTGCGAACTTTAAAAAGAAAGGCAAAATAGCTTAGCTTATTTGCTAAACTCTATGATACTGCGGTAAATGGGGAGTCCTTCTTGCAAAAAGCGTTGTTCAAACAAAGTGGTGATTCCTCCGGTGGGGGAGGCGGTGTTTTTCTCTAAAATCTTGGCTCCCGGGTGTTTGGCAAAGTGTTCCAATGCTATTTCATTGTATTCCTGATGATAGGTGCCCCAATAAAACTTGCATTTTCCAGGTTTAAGCACCCGGCTAATTTCTTGTAAAAAATCGGGTCTAAGCAAGCGGTTTTTTTGATGACGCTTTTTGGGCCAAGGGTCGGGAAAGTACATGTGCGCTGCATCTATGCAGTTATCTGGTACTAAATCTCGCAATATGAAAAAAGTATCACCTCGTAATATGCGCGCGTTGCTTACTTGGTGTTTTTCTAAGCGGCGAGCGGTAAATCGGGCGCAACCATAGTCCCATTCGGTTCCTAAAACTTGAATTTCTGGATTTTGCAAAGCATAATCTTTGAGAAACCCGCCCTTACCTGAACCAATTTCTAGTTCTAAATAAGAAGGATTGTTGTCAAATAACTGCTCCATTTTAAAATCTGGTTTATGGGGCAAATTATCGGGAGAAAGCATGGGCTTTTTAGTATTAGGTGCTAAACGAGGCACAAAATGCCAGAGTAAAGGGTGCTTTAAATCCACATTTAAGTCCCTTAAAAACTCATATTTGTCTAAACCTGTGGGAATTTCGTATTTTTGCATTAGTTAAATTTAAAAAAAACCAAAATATTCACATAAAAACTAGATTTGATTTATGTCAAAATATTATCCTGTAATTGGACTAGAAGTCCACGCTCAACTGAAAACTCAAACTAAATTGTTTTGCTCCTGTAGTACCGAATTTGGTGCTACCCCTAACTCCAATGTATGCCCCGGTTGTTTAGGACTGCCTGGTTCCTTACCAGTGCCCAATAACGAGGCGGTGCGTTTGGCTATTCGCTTAGGCTTAGCTTTAAACTGTGAAATAGAATTAAATGCTCAATGGACGCGGAAAAATTATTTTTACCCCGATATTCCCGCTGGCTATCAGACCACGCAAATTGGTGGCGATCTTGTTTTTGATCATCCCATTGCCAAAAATGGTTGGTTAGAAATTGAATTAGAAGATGGTAGCACCAAGCGCATTGGCATCACGCGCATTCACATGGAAGAAGATGCGGGCAAGTTAATCCACGATTTAAGTCCAAATAATTCGCATTTTGACGCTAATCGTTGCGGAACTCCTCTTTGTGAAATAGTTTCCGAGCCTGATATTCGCAGTCCCCAAGAAGCGGTGCTTTATTTGCAAAAACTCAAACAGATTTTGGAATACACCGACACTTGCGATGCCAATATGGAAGAAGGCAACCTGCGTTGCGATGCTAATGTATCTATACGCCCCTCAGAAGATGCTCCTTTTGGCACCCGCAGCGAAATAAAAAACCTCAACTCTTTTAGCAACTTGGAAAAAGCCGTAGAAGCGGAAATTTCCCTGCAAGCGGTTACCATAGATAGCGGACATACCGTAGAGCAATGCACCAAGCGTTACGATGTTTCCAGCGCCAAAACCATTACCATTCGCAGTAAAGAAGACGCTCAAGACTATCGTTATATCCCCGATCCTAACCTCGCCCGCATGAAGGTCAGTCCAGAATTAATCAAAGAAATCGGCGATGCCATGCCTGAGCTTCCCGACCAAAGACGCGAGCGCTTCGTAGCCGACTATGAAATCACTCCCTACGACTCTATTGTGCTCACCATGGAAAAAGATGTCAGCGAATGGTTTGACCAAGCAGCCCAAGATTGTAAAAACCCCAAATTGCTAGCCAACTGGGTAATCACAGATTTATTGCGCGAAGTCAAAGATCAAGAAGGGGGATTAGCCGAGGTGAAAATCCAGCCAAAACAATTGGCGGCCATGGTTAATTTAATAGAAGATAAAACTATCTCTGGCAAAATAGGGAAGACCGTCTTTGATGAAATGCTCAAAACCGGCGAAGATCCTGCTAAAATCATCGAAGCAAAAGGTTTAGTGCAAATTACCGATCCCGACTCCATAGAAAAAGTCGTCCGCGAGGTAATTGCTGAAAATCCCAGTCAGTTCGAAGAATTTAAAGGTGGTAAAATGGCCATAAAAGGATTTTTTGTGGGCCAAACCATGCGTAAAACCGGTGGCAAAGCTAATCCCGGCATGGTAAACCAAATTCTCGACAAAATAGCCCAAGAGTAAAAGATGATGCTGCGCTGGCTCCTAATCATAGTTTTCTCCTTAGGAGCTGCCGAGCTCAGTTCTACAGGGATTGATTCTCTGCAACCAGAGCCAGCAGACAGCATTAATTGGGATAGCATTCCCCTAACACCGCTCCAAGACTCTATTTACAGCGATAGCACCGCTACAAGAGCCTTTATGGAGCGCAATTATCAACACAAGCAACAAGTGGTAGTGGGGACTGTAATAATGCTTTGTGTGGCTTTGTTGATGGTGGCTATGAATAATTATAATCCCCGCCGTTAATTTTTTTCGGGCTACGCAGGCGCACTGCTTCGTTGCACTGCGGATGAAAACAACTCAAAATACTTTAAGTATGTTTCGTAGTTTTCACCTTGTGCGCCTCGCATTGCATCCTGCTCGCTCCGAAAAACTATTCTTATAAATTTCGGGCTACGCAAGTGTACTGCTTCGTTATGCGTCGGATCAAATTCAGTCAAAATACTACAGTATTCCTCCTGAATTCTATCTAGCAAGCCTCGCATTGCATCCTGCTCGCTCCGAAAAACTATTCTTATAAATTTCGGGCTACGCAGGCGCACTACTTCGTTATGCGTCGGATCAAATTCAGTCAAAATATCTCCAAACTTCTCTAATATGGTGTTAGTAAACCTGTATAAGCAGGTTTACAGCAAGTTTGGAAGTTTATATTGCACAAGGTAAAATTCTACCTTGACACCGAACATCCCTGTTCGGTGCCTTTCAGGCTCCCTTTGGGAGTCCCCCTCCGGCGTCCATGCCTCCGTGGTGACACCGAACATCCCTGTTCGGTGCCTTTCAGGCTCCCTTTGGGAGTCCCCCTCCGGCGTCCATGCCTCCGTGGTGCAAGCCTCGCATTGCATCCTGCTCGCTCCGAAAAACTATTTTACACAGGGTAAGCTATGGCTAAGACTTGCATTTAAATTTATCTTTATGCGCAGGCATTCAATGTTAAAGTTTTAGGACTTGGAAATTTCACAGGTAAAGCAGTTATTTTAAATGGAAGTTCCATTTGCTCCAGCTCTTCAATTTTTTTATCCAATAAATCGTGCTTTTGGCAATAATTAAAAGTAAGCTTCAAATATCTTCTTATTATCATCAAAGGGAGGAATTCTCCTCTGAATTCCATCCAGTCCATCAAATCTTTAGCGCCTTTGGAACTATTGCAACTTCTACATGCATAAATTAAGTTTTCCGCATCATCTGTACCACCAAACTTTTTGGGGAAGATATGATCTAAACTAAGGTTATCAGATGCTCCACAATAATTACAGATAGAACCAGTTTGCAATTTTATCTTTTCGTCGTCAAATATACTTCTCATATTCATTTTGCCTGTTTTTAGCCCTTTAAAAAGTCTAGCTCGAATCATAAAGTTAAATGAAGCATATTTATCTTGCTCTCTATCTACAGCTGTATGAGCCATAGCAAGATTTGCATAGGAGTAATAAATTAACTCAGCCACAGTTTCATATTTTTTCATTAAATTAATATACAAACAAATAAGCAAACACAAGCCTTTATTTTATTCGCTACAATATATGCACTTTTTATAGGCTTTGAACGCTCTGCTGATTAATTAATCAATGCTTTAGCTAATTACCAATCTTGCATGCAAAACAAGTTGGAAAATCCTTCGTATATTTGAACATAGGCAGTATTAGCACTAATTTTGCCCCATGCGGCTTGGGAATTATAACCTGGCACACTAATTTCAGATGTAGTTGAACCATTAGTTAATTTTCCAATATCTCGTGCTGTGGGAGCTGTTGAGGATGCGCCACAAATAATTTGGCCTCTAATTTCTGCGAAATTTAATTTATAGATGCCAGGACTTTCAAATACTTGATTTCCACCTCCATAGGTCATGGAAAACTCCGGACATTCCGTGCCTTTGGGGCATACCACGGGGGCATTTGGATCTGCTTCTGGGTCGGGATCAGGGTCTTGGGATTCTGAGCTTGATGAAATTGGATCAGGGTCGGGCACTTGTGCTACACTGGAAGATGAAGGGATAATTGGAGCTACACTGGAAGATGAAGGCATAACTTGGGTTACACTAGACGAAGAAACTGGAAGAGCTACGCTTGAAGATGAGGGAACAACTGGAGCTACACTGGAAGATGGGGGTATAATCTGCACCACACTGGAAGAACTTCTATTGATAATAACAAATTGTGAACTGCTTGATAAGCGAGGACCAGGGGATGAATTGCCGCCTGGAGCGCTATAATTAGCAGAAGATGTTGGGCTAGGGGAGCTAGAGCCTTGGGCAGAACTTCCAGGAGTAGGAATTATTATCATTGAGGACGAACTACTTTGTTCAGGAGTTGTATCTTCGCCTTGGGTGCCAGAACTTGAAGACTTGTCAACATCTTCATGGGGTGGATTATCGTCAGGATCGTTATTATCAGGAATAATTACAGAGTCTAAAGTAGAGTCTGCAGGTTGAGTACTGTCTTCAAGATCAGGTTTAGGTTCAGAATCTTGACTTGGAGGAGTGTCTCCACCATATTTTTCTATCCATTGGCTAACAATATTTGAGTCAATGGTTCTATTAAATTCACTTTCGTGTAAAAAAGCTTCATTAGTTTCGGTGAAGTCAACCACAATGCCTTGTCCACACATTAACAAAAAACTTGCTAAAAACAATAGCAATAAAAGTTGCAGTAAATGCAATTTGTTAGACTTGTGCATTTCCAATCCTTTTTCCAAACAATTAGTCCTAACTATAAAATAACTTAATATAGTCTATTAAGCAAATATAAAAAAAACCCCGCATGGCGGAGCTTTTAGAGTTTTAAAAGTTTAATTTACCACCCCATCTGGCATTTGGCAGGACCATTGCTTACGGTAACAGTTCCAGTACCATTAGCTGGTACATTAGATATACTACCATAGTAGCTAGTAACTGTACCTGTAACGCCACCAATATCTATAGTAGTTGAGGTGTTTTCTTGACCATTGCAAGAAAAAGTACCAGATGTTTTGTTGTTTTGTGCCCAACTTGCAATTGCAATTGTAATGTTATGAGAACCGTCTGGGATATCAACTTGGACATTGTCGCCAACTATACTAATTCCACCCCCTGGATCTGGAATGGGATCTGGATCTGGTTCAGGGTCGGGGATAATTATCCCTTGGGAACTAGAGCTTGGTGGTGGAGGCGGCGGTGGTGGCGGAATAACCGCAGCGGATGAACTGGAAGGAGTTGGTAATGGTGGCACAAATGCCGAAGAACTTGAGGCTGGAGGGATAGGAGGGAATGGCCCTGGATCTGGGTTAGGATCTGGATCTGGGATGGGATCAGGGCCTGGATTAGGATCTGGATCTGGGATGGGATTAGGATCTGGATTAGGATCTGGTTCAGGATCAGGCAAATCAGGAACATGTTCATTTCCATATTTATTTACATATTCATTCACTTTGCTTGAGTCGTTTTTTACACTTTCTACAAAATTATGATCAGCTGTAATAGCATCTAAATCTTCAGTAAGATCAAAAATCTCACCAGATCCACAAGAAAGCAAAACGCCACTAAGCGCTATGCCAGCAAAAGCTAAAATATATTTCTTATTCATATTAACCTCTATTCTTACATAATTTAATTAATTTATCAAAAAAAAAATAAGATTTCTTTAGAATTGCTTCTTTAGTCGATGAAAAATTTATTTATAAAATAATTAGAGGATTTTATGATTAAGATAATGATTAATGGATTGCCTGGAAATATGGGACAAATTGTAGCAGAAACAGCCCTAGAAAAAGCTTTAGCTTTAATACCATATTCTCTTACAGGTCAAGCTATTACGGAAGACGAGTTTTCTGTGAAAAATCAAAACTTTAAACTTTTAAAACCCGATACACGACAAGAAGTTATAGAGCAAATCAAAAAAGAGCATGGTAACTTTATTGCCATTGATTATACCCATCCTTCTGCGGTGAATGAAAACGCAGAGTTTTATGTGCGCAATGGCATTCCTTTTGTTATGGGAACCACTGGGGGAGACCGCGAAGCACTGATGGATTTAGTGGAAAAAGCTTCGCATTCTTGTGTGATCGCACCCAATATGGCCAAGCAAATTGTGGCTTTTCAAGCCCTTATGGAAATGTGGGCTCAAGAGTTTCCCCAAACCTTTGCAGCTTACGATTTAAGCGTGGTAGAAAGCCATCAAAAAACTAAAGCAGACACTTCAGGGACAGCCAAAGCTGTGTGTGAATCATTGCTTAAATTAGGGCCAGACCTAGAGCATGGAGAAATTCAGTTAGTGCGCACTGAAGATGCCCAGCTTAAAATGGGTGTTCCCCAAGAGCATTTAAAGGGGCATGCTTTTCATACATACGGCCTGACAAGTCCAGACAAATCAGTGCATTTTGAATTTCAACACAATGTTTGTGGTCGTAAGGTTTATGCCGAAGGCACCATAGATGCAGCCATATTTTTGCACCAACAAATCCAAAAGAACTCAGCCAATAAATGCTTTTCCATGGTAGATGTGTTACGCGCAGGCGCTATGGATTAAGCTCAATCACCGTCTTCTAGGCCTGTGGGTAATTCCCGTTGTCCGGTAATAAATTGTTGCACATAAGGGTTGGTGGAATTTTTGATTTCATCCACTGTGCCTGTTTGTATGATATGCCCGCCGTAGAGCATAGCAATGCGGTCAGCGACTTTAAAAGCAGAAGCCATATCGTGGGTTACCACCACAGAAGTTACATGCAGTTTGCGTTGCATATCTAAAATTAAATCATTGATTACATCAGAGGTAATAGGGTCTAGGCCCGTGGTGGGTTCATCGTAAAGTATAACTTCGGGGTTGAGGGCGATGGCTCGAGCCAAGGCCACCCGTTTACGCATTCCTCCCGAAAGTTCCGAAGGCATTTTGCTTCTAAATTCTGGTTTTAAGTTGATTAACTCTAGCTTTTCAGTTACGATATTTTGAATCTGCTCTTCAGATAGATTAGGGTTATGTTCCCGCAAAGCAAAGGCGATGTTTTCACCAGTGCTCATGGAGTCAAACAAAGCCCCCATTTGAAAAACCATTCCCATGCGCTTGCGAATGGTACGAGTATCAAAAAAGTCAGGGGTAGAAATAGTGATTCCATCAATGCTTACTTCGCCACCGGTGGGTTGCAATAATCCTATCATGTGTTTGAGGATAACGGATTTACCTCCACCGGATTGCCCAATTACCACCATGGTTTCACCCCGGCGTATATCTAAATTAATATCTTGTAAAACCACCTGCTTACCAAAAACTTTGCGCAAGTGTTTGAGCTCTATCATTACATCATTGGGGTCTATTATTACATTGGGCATATTTAACCTTAACTAAACATTAATAAAGCAATAAACAAATCAAAAACCAGCAGAGATACGCAAGCAGAAACTACAGTTTTCATGGTAGCTTGACCCACGCCTTTAGCACCTGCACCAGCATTTAATCCATGATAATATCCTAAAGAAAATATAATTATACCAAAAACCACTGATTTAATTAGTCCAGAGAACAAATCCATGTTTTCAAAAAGATATTGAACTCCTGTAAAATAAGTATAAGTGGTTATATCTAAACCCACCAAACACACAATCCAACCGCCAATTATGGCTAAAAACGAAGACATAATGGTAAGGCATGGCACCATGATCAAAAAAGTTAAAAATCGGGGCATAGCCAAGTAGCGCAAGGGGTCTAAATTCAAAACTTCGTAAGCGGCTAGTTCTTCTTTTTCACGCATGGAACCAATTTCAGCGGCGAGGGCACTACCCACTCGGCCGGCTAAGACCAAAGCAGTGAGAATGGGGCCAAGTTCAATTAATACCATTTTAGCCACGGCAGTTCCAATAAATTTATCGGGAATCAAGCCCCTAAATTGATATTCACTTTGTACAGCAGCCACCGCTCCTGTAAAGAGCGATGTTATAAACAGCAAAGGAATGGAAGAAACACCAATATTTACCATCTGCCTTATGGTGAGTTCAGGGTTTTTGCGGACCAAGGGCACTCTTTTGATTATTTGAATCAAAAGCCAAGCAATTTCACCTACTGCCATAATTCCTTCGGCTATTAGGCGCGCTATATACTTAAATGGTGTGAGTAATACAGTCATAGGCTATGGGTCAAAACTACCAAAACCACCATCATCGGGGGCTTCAGCTGCGGTATAATCTCTGAAAGTAGCATATTCTCCTGCAAAAAACAGGGGAATATCTTCAATGGGGCCGTTACGGTGCTTAGCCACCACCAATTCGGCGTAATTGGGGCCGCGTTCATCGTCACGATTATATATCCATGGTCGGTGAATAAACCAAACCATATCTGCATCTTGCTCAATGGATCCCGATTCACGCAAATCAGAAAGCATGGGACGGCCTTTGCGGCTGGGGTCTTCAGCTTTACGGGAAAGTTGCGCTAAACTAAGCACGGGTACATCTAGCTCCTTGGCCATAATTTTTAATCCCCGGGACACATTGCCAATGGCCACAGAGCGGTTTTCTGCTTTACCCACATCCATAAGTTGAAGATAATCCACTACAATTAAATCCAAACCTTGGCGCCGAGCCAAATTTCTGCATTTTGAGCGCAATTCAGTGATAGACAGGCTAGCTTGGTCATCAATATAAAGCTTAGATTTAACTATTTCATCTGAAAACATGGGGATTTTTTTGTACTCATGATTGGGCAGGCGACCAGTACGAAGCAAGTTCATATTAATTTCAGCACGGGAACATAAAACCCTTTGCACCAACTGTTCAGCACCCATTTCTAGACTAAAGAAAGCAACTTTTTTATTATAGACTATGGCAGCATTGGCGGCTAAAGTTAAAGCCAAAGCTGTTTTACCCATGGCGGGGCGACCCGCCAATATGATTAAATCGGATTTTTGCAAACCATTGGTCAATTTATCTAAATCTCTAAAACCCGTGGGACAACCGCTAATATCATCTTTACTGTAGCGTTCAATCATTTGCAAAACTATATCCATCACGGCGCCAATGGGCTGTAGAGAATCGCTTACTTGTTGTTGGGATATTTCAAAAATCTTTTGTTCGGCTCTTTCTATGACTTCGGTGGGGTTTGCGGAAGGGTCTAATGCTTCACGCACCACCTGCTGGCTAGTTTTAAGTAAACCCCGCAATAGTGATTTTTGTTTGATAATATCGGCATGGAAACGAGCATTGGCTGCACTAGCCACACTTTCCATAAGAGTAAAAAGATATTCTTGTCCACCAACCTTGGTTAATTCTTCTTGGGTTTGCAAATGTTCAGCGATGGTAACAGCATCGATGCCAATAGCTTCTTGGTCGAGATGCATCATGGCACGGAAAATCATCTGGTGTTTTTCCCAGTAAAAATCTTCTGCGGTTATTACTTCTAAGCATTCCGGTAGCATATCGCTATCTTGCATCAAGCCACCTAAAAGGTGTGTTTCGGCTTCCAAGGCGTGGGGGGGCTCTAAACTTGTGGGGACCATATTATTCATCATATAAAGTATTAAATATTAAGGTATATTAAAAAAACCAGAGCGGGGAAAATGCTGCCTCCAAGTTACATGCTTTAGCTGTGGATTTTTCAACATGGAAAGCGGATCTAGCAAAGGAATAAATTGAAGTTCATTGTTTAGTTTTTTTTCTTTTAAAATTTCACCACCATTTTTTTCTAAACTATAGCCTCGCCCTAAAAGACCTTGCAGGGTATTTTCACCCAGTAAAATCACCATTTTAGCTTGTAAAAGATTAAGTTCTTTTATTAATAGGCGACTATATTGTCGCAATTCTAGGGTTACCGGTGCGCGAGAAAGCGGCTTTTTAATCAAATAAGTGCGCACGCATTGGGAGTAATCGATATTCACGGCTTTAAACATATTGTGCAATAGCTTTTCGCTAGCTTCAGGAAGATATTGATCTTTATTTAGGTCTTGGGGAGCATTAAAGCTAACCACCACCAAGTCGTTATTAGAACTTAAAAATGATTTGGCAATATCTTGGCTTTTATATAATGGGTGTTCGGATAGCAGGTTGTAATAATCGTCAAGATGGGCGCAGTTTTCAATAGCTTCCCACCTGTATATTTTTGTTAGACCCATTGGTGGAGGAAGTTTAAACTCTTTACCTTCTGGACTAGATGCTACTGAACCGCCTTGAGCTGCAGTCTGGGTAAGGCGGCGCAAGGGCGGGGCAGCAGAAGGCGTGCTAAGTGCTGAGGGTGGGGTAGCGGCGGTTGAAGGCGCATTATGCACTGGGGACGGGGGTGGGGAAGTGGGTTTAAGAGAAAATTCAAAAGCTTCAGGAAAATACAGCTCTGTACCACCGAGTTCTATTTGGGCTTCTAAATAGCCAATTAGTTCTTTAGACTCCTGAAATCTCCTCGATTTTATTCCTTATTTGTTGGGCTAGAGATTTTTTGCTGCCTAAGGCCAAAGATGGTGCATTTTCCAGTTGGTGTTGGCTCTCTAAAATGCAAAATTCCACCGAATCTTTGCCAAAACCGCTGTCTTTTTTCACGGGGGTATTTAGCACTAAAAAGTCAGCTCCAGATTTTTGCAATTTCGCAATGCCGTGGGCTATGGGGTCGGCGGTCTCTAAGGCAAAACCCACGATGATTTGGCCAGACCTTTTTTGCTCCACCGCTGAACGCAGAATATTAGGATTAGGAACTAGCTCTAAGTTTATATTATCTCTGGAGTTCTTAATCTTCTCTTCGTTCACAACTTTAGGTCTAAAATCGGCCACGGCAGCGCAAAAAATGAGAATATCGTGGGAGTCTTGCAAGTCCATAACCGCTTGGTGCATATCTCGCGCAGACTTCACGGGGTAACTTTGGGCCCCGCGGGGAACTTCTGCATCCATGGGGCCATTTACTATACTAACCTGGTAGCCGGCATCCAAAAATTCTTGGGCGATGCTCACCCCAGTAATTCCGGAAGATTTGTTGGTGATGGTTCGCACGGGGTCAATGTCTTCTTCGGTGCGCCCTACGGTGATTAATAGCTTTGCTTTGGGCTTTTTGGCTGGCGAAGAAGAAGGATCTGTTGGTGTAACAAGCTTTGCTGGGGTTAAAAGCTTTTGTACCGCAGCAATGATGGTGGGAATCTCGGGAAAGCGTCCTGCGCCCACTTCACCGCAGGCCATGCGCCCAGAATCCGGTTCAACAATGGTGCAGCCATCGTTGCGTAATTGCTCCAAATTGCGCTGCACCGCCGAGGAGAGATACATAGCTGTATTCATGGCTGGCACAATCATTTTGGGAGCGGTGCTAGCCATATAGCACAGCGAAACGGGCTCGTCGGCTAAACCCTGGGAAATCTTACCCATGGTGTTTGCCGAAGCTGGGGCTATTATATATATATCGCCCCAGCGAGGAAAATCTATATGCTGAAAAGCTGAAGGGCTTTGATTTGCGCCCGCCGTATAAACAGGATGGTTAGAAAGGGCGGCAAAAGTAAGAGGACTGACAAAATCTTCGGCGCTGGGAGTCATAACCACGCGCACTTCGGCCCCTGCGTCTTGCAAACGGCGCAATAATTCACAGGATTTATAGAGGGCTATGCCACCACTAAGCCCCAATAAAATTCGCTTTGCTTTTAGCGGTTGGTTCATAATGAGAAAATAGTAATTTAAATAAAAAGAAAGCCACCAAAACAGAAATTTGACGGCTTAAACAAAAGCTTATTTAACAATAAGTCTATGTAAACTTTATGGCTTAGTCTCCAAAATCACCATATTCATAAGATGCATGCACAGTGCTGTGGGAATTTTCATCTTTAGTGTATTCAAGTTTATTGTCTTGGAACTTTTTCATAGCCAAAGAAGTGGGCTTCATGTGCAATTCAATAAACTTCATGCGATGCTGGTCATTTAAAAACCTAGCTTCGTATGACATCATTACCACCGCACGGAAGATTGAACCTTCGCAATGTTCATTTTCATAAATATCATCTAAATAAAGGCGTTGTTTTGACATGTAGCATCCTGTTTTTAATTTTAAGGAGGGAGAGGGATTCGAACCCTCGTCACATTGCTGTAAACACGCTTTCCAAGCGTGCGCCTTCAACCACTCGGCCACCCCTCCTTTAAGGGGTAACACAAATATAATAAGCTTTATTTATTTGTCTAGCTTTTTGCAAACATTTGTGCGTATTCTGCGTTGTTTTGGGCTAATTCTGCGTGTGAAGCGGTGAAAACACGCTTTTGGGAGTCCAAAAACACCACTATATCGGCTTTTGTCAAGGTAGAAACTCGGTGAGAAACCACCAAAGCGGTGCGGTTTTCTAATAATTCTGCCACGGCGGCTTGTAATAAATGCTCAGTTTGCGAATCCACGGAAGCCACGGGTTCATCTAAAAGCAAGATTTGGGGATTGCGATAAAATGCCCGAGCGCAGGCGATAAGCTGTCTTTGGCCCCGGGAAACTTCTATGCCCTGGGCGCCGATTTGCGTGTCTATGCCTTGGGGAAGTTTGTCTAGCATTTCGCTAATGCGAGCTCGTTCCAAAGCTTGGTCAAAAAGCTCGGGGCAAAACTCCGCCCCCAATAAGATGTTTTCTTTGACGCTGCCCGCAAACAAAAAGGGATCTTGGGAAATATAAGCGGAGCAGCTTTTTAACTCAGCGGCTTCAATTTCGGCAATATTTTGCCCAAATATCTCAATTTCGCCAGTTTGGGGGGCGTAAAGTCGGCTTAAAAGATGCAAAATGGTGGATTTACCTTGCCCAGAACGCCCGGCCAAAGCGCAAAAGCTATTGGCAGGGACGCTAAAAGAAACGCTATCTAACACTGGTTGCGAGGCTTGGTAAGCAAAACTTACACCATGAAAGCGCACCGCGGGGCTATGGGGTTGCGGGTCGAGCTTATTTCTGCCGCGATATTCAACTTTTCCTGTTTCTAAAGCAACTAATACCCTGTCACCAGCCACCAATGATGTTTGCACTTGGTTGATCCTATTGCTGAGATCTCGCAAGGGGCGGGTATAAATGGAGGCCACCCACACAAAGGCCACCAAGGACCCCACGCTGATGCTGCCTTGGCTGATCCACCACAGGCCACCGGCGTAACAGGCGATAAGGGAAAGGTCCGAAAAGCTTTGGATTAATGGGAAGAAAGCGGCGAAGGATTTGGACCAATTGATGCCTGCTTTTTGGTAGGATTTTTGCTCGGAGGCGAACTTTTCCGTTAAAAATGCTTGTTTTCCGAAAACTTGCATTAGGGGAATGGCGGGCAAAAGCTCTTGGATAAATCCGGTTAAAGACGATAAACGCTGGCGATATTTTATTTGTTGGTGCTTTAAGCGGCGGCGAAAATACACGGTGATTAGCATCATTGCCGGAAAGAATATCATGGTGAAAATAGCTAAGCGGGGTTCTTGCCAAAACATAAATGCGATGGAAAAAGTCAGTAGCAAAGCGTTACTCACCAGTTCTAAAATGCCATCTCTAAACATCACGCCCAAGACATCCATGTCGGCACTCAAGCGGCTGATCCAGTTTCCGGTGGAATATTTGCGTACATCTAAGAGAGAAATAGAGTTAATGTGATGGATTAACTTTTTACGCAAAGTATATGTGGCATTTGCACTTATGATAACTCCAAAAAAGGTTTTGCCATATAATAATAGAGTATGTACTATCAATATGATTGCATAAATAATAGCGTAGCTTTTGAGATTAATTCCCTGGTTGAGCGCATCTAAAATATTTTTCAGCAGTAGGGGGTAGAGGAAAGGAAAGGTCTCGGTAATCACCAAAAACAGCATGGCCAAGGCAAATAAAGCATAGCTGGGTTCCGCTGCGGCGACAATCTTTTTAAAACGCTGCCAAGGGGTGTTTTTCATAGTTCACCTCCTTTTTGCAAGCGCCAATTGGTGGCGTAGTCTCCATTGAGGGCCAAAAGCTCGGCATGGCTGCCTTGTTCTACAACTCGCCCGTGCTTCATCACCAAAATCTCATCGAAATGCTCTAAGGCTGAGTAGCGATGGCTGACAAATAGCACCGCTTGCTGGGGGTTGCGTTTTAAAATCCCATCGACTATGTTTTTTTCGTTTAGGGGATCCACCGCACTTAAAATGTCGTCTAAAATAAGCACTCCCCGCTGGTGCAAAAGCGCCCGTGCTAGCCCCAAACGCTGCCTTTGCCCACCGGACAAACTAGTGCCACTTTCGCCGATGGTGCTATTTATACCTTGAGGCAGTTCCGCCACATCGGCTTGCATAGCCGAAGCATTCAGGGCAAAATCCAGAAGTTCCGGGTCAAAATTGCGGTCTAATTGTAGGTTTTCTTCTACACTCCAAGAAAACAACACCGCATCTTGGGGGGCAAAACTCAGCAAACGGCGATAGTCTTCAGCTACGGCAATATCTTGACCATTGATAAAAACAGAATTTGGGGGCGGATTGTGAATTCCACACAAAACTTTGAGCAAAGTGGATTTCCCGCTGCCAGTTTCTCCCACCACTCCCAGGGATTTGCCTGCAGATAGGTTAAAACTAATATCTTTTATGGCAGCTTCACCATCTTTAAAGTTATAGCTTAGGTTTTTAACCCTAAGACTTTTAAATTCATGGAGATAGGAGTTTTCTAAAAGCCTAAATTCTTCCATTTCTTCTTGAAATTCCAGCACACGGTTTAAACTGGCCAAGCCTCTTTGCCAAGAAGCTACCATCATGCCTAAGCCCACCAAAGGATATTGCGCCCGCACTAAATAAAGCACCGTGGCGGCAAAAGCCCCAGCACTGAGATTGCCTTGTTGAATCAACTTAGCGCCATTAAAGATGATAAAACCGATGCCGCCGCTGGAGAGCAAAGTGATGGTGGGCCAGATTAGCCCGGAAATTGCATTGACCTTCAATTGCTTTTTGCGCAAATAACGAGCGTTTTTTTGGGTGCGTTGGGAAAACCAAGCTTCGATGCCCATATTTTTGATGGTTTCTAAGCCCAAAAGCGATTCTCTTAAAGTATTAGCTAAAGTGGCACTGGCGGCTTGGGATTGTCTTTGCCCAGCATAGACGAACTTCATCATTTTAAGGCTAGCACCCGCCAAAATAACAAAGAAAATAAGGCTGTACAAAGCCAAAAGGGGAGAGAGGAGGTAGATCAAAAGCGTGGAAAAAAACAGAGTCAAGCCAGTTCTAAACAGATGTACCCAAGTGGGGCCTAGAAGCTCTTGCACTTGCTCCAAATCAAAAACCAAGCGCTGGATAATATCGCCCCCGGGTGTTTTTTGGAGGAAATCGTTCTTTTGATGAATAAGCGCCACAAAGGTATCGGTGCGCAAGTCTTTTTCAATATTTCGACTTAAATGCGCCACTGCTACTCTTTGGATGTAGCCGAGAATCCCAGCAATTATTATCAGAAAAGCCACCAAAAATAGCTGTTTTATTATCGGTGTGATTAACTTCTCCGCACCAATGGCGTTTACCACGCTTTTTAAAAGCCAGGGGGTGGCGTGTTCTAAAAGCACAGAAATAAAGGTAATGAGCAGCACAAAGACTACTAATTTACGGTGCTTTTTTAAGAATTGCAGAAACATTAGGGAACTAATTTACTAAAAGCTGTTCCCTAAAGAGAATTTAACTGAAAAGATAAGGATCTTCCAAGAAATCTAAGACATCGTCATGAATAACAAAAGCGATTTTTAGATTGGTGATATCTTCTGAATTGATCGCTTTTACACGGTTGGGGCGTGAGCTTGGAACCACTTGGTAAAGTTCTCGCCATACTTTAAAAGGATTTCGCCCATCAAAATCCAAGTTTATTCCGTCAAAATCCATATCTACCTCCGCTTTCATTATATTAATGTTATCGGCAGAAGCAAAAGAAAAAGTGAGCATTTTGCCTTAGGTTGGTATATTCCAATATGGATTGAAGCTTTAGAAGTTTAAGTAATCCCGCAAGGTGCTTAAAATATTTTCCCATATTTTAGGGCCATAATCTTCCACAAATTCAGGCTTGTCAGGCAGGTTTAATTTTATCTCAGTGCGTTCTGAAAAGCGAATTATTTCCCCATCTGGACTGGTAGAAACTGCTAAATCGAGATGAAAAGTCGCTTTATCTTTTTCAATTAAAGGAATTAGGTTCTTATCCACCGTAATTTTGGCGTTAACCCAATGGTAAGAAGTGTCTTTAGGCAAAACAGTAGGGGATGAAGGAAGACTGAAGCTTCCTATTAAAATGCTGTCCTGGAAAATTTCACCGCGAAGTTCCTTGATCCACAAACTATCGTAGCTTGAATTGGGGTTAATTATTTGCATTTTCGTATTTAAGTCAGCATTAAGACTAATGTCGCCGTTTTGTAAGGATTTCCACATAATACTCATAGCAGTGGAAACCGCTCCCAGGGGTGAAATGATCAGAGCCGGAATTACCGGTGCAAATTCTTGCCAAGGCATTTCGTTAAAAGAAATATTGTTGAGATTAAGTTCTTCCAATTCAAACTTGCATTTCTGCAGAGTGCGCCCCACGCTGATTTTGCGGAAAGTTGCGCAACCCATGAGCGCATAAATAGAGAGAGCTATTAGTAAATAGCGAAGAAACTTTTTCATAGAAATAATTTTAGCAAAAAACAAAGCGGCTGTGGGAGACATTAGAAAAATTAATATGATGGCTGAATCTAAAAAGCAAAACCACAGTTAAACTTCAGTGATTGATGTTATTGAATATTGTTGGTGATTAATAAGAGCGATTAACATTAGTTTACATAATATATATTATACGAAGTTACGGTCGCTACGAGCTTGACGGGCAGTAGTAAGTTGTAACCATATTTTTGCAATAAAGCTGCACTAAGATTCGCAAAAAAGAAGTAAGTACGGCGCTTTTTGCAAATTTATTACTTCTCCGGACTATGCCTGGATGATTTTAATCAGCCCGCTAATGCTGGCTGATAGAGAGTCCGGAAGTCTATTATTCACAGGATTATTCTCCCCTATGACCGTGGGAAATCACTCGAGAGCCGTAGCTAAATAACCGAATTTTAAAATGTTTTCACTTTTTCGTAACAAAACTCCTCCTTTTGTCGTCTATAGTAGTATAGCGCGAGTTTTGTTCAAAGGAGGTTAGATATGAGCAAGAAAAAATATCCGCTTTACAATGACTGTGTATTTCATCGAGTTTTTGGGACAGAAGAGACTAAAAACAACTTGGTTTACTTGATAAATACGGTTTTTCAAGAGATTAAGAGGAAAAA
>JAAZFC010000125.1 GCA_012511955.1 Fibrobacter sp.
GCATCATTTTGGAAGGTTTTGTAATAATTTTGATACTTAGTGGGGTTAAAATCAAACTCGCCATTATTGCCAAATTGACTTAAGTAATCTTCTTTACCTTTAAGAATCTTAGAAAATCTGTTTTCAAAATAATGAAGCACATTGTTTTCTAAATATGTTGGCCCAATATAAAACCCAGTCATCCATGCGCCAGGAGCCATTGCTCCTCTGCTTCTTATGGGTGGAAGCAGCTTTGAGCAATTCGCCAAATTAGCAGTAAAAGCGAGCTTTAACAAATCTCTTTCTCTGCCAGAAGAATGCCTTTCTATTAAAGCCAACAATCGAGCATGGCACGCAAGAGTTCTTTTAGTAAACAAGTCAGAAACCCTCATGCCTTCTTTAGCAGAAATCCGTGAATTTTGGATCAGTTTTGTGGTAGGAAACCAATCAGTTATTACTTGGTCTTTTTCAAACTGTAAATACGCCTGAGCTTCATTGGAAGAAATATCAACAACTCGGGCTTTAGCATCGCCTAAAGCCTTAAACTTGCACTTAATGGGGATGTCATTTTTGTCCCTTAAAACAGCTATAAGCTCTACTTTTTGACCATTGTGCTCCCAGTTGTACCAATCAGCATTATACGGTGCAAATTCAGCTTTAATAACCTGCCAAACGCTTTGTAGAAGCTTTAGATCCACCTCTTTTTCTAGCAACTGCACATTAATAAAGTTAGCTATAGGGTTTAAATCGTTGGCGATTATATTTCTATTTAAAATATAAGCTTCAGAACAAAAAACACCATAACCCGAAAAAGGATCTAGCAGAGTATCCCCTTCTTTAGAATATCTTTTTATGATTGTTTGCAAATAATTGGAGGGTTTTTTCCCCCAATACTTGTGCATTTCGTATCTGTCTCTTTTTTGTTTCATTTTGCTTTAACAAACTATACAAAAAAACAAGTTTAATTGGTTAAAAATTGTTTTATACAAGCAAAGCTCTCTATCTACTGTGGGGGTGTGGCTTGTTAAATCGGGGAGTATTTACCGCTTTCCCGGTGATTTTTTCTTATAATGCCTACAACAAAAAAACGCACCATCAACTAAACATCAACGAAAGGAGATTTATATGATAGCAAATTCAAAACTCAAAGCAAAGGCACTACAACAGTTAAAGGGAAATTGGCAAGAACCAGTTTTGCTTACCCTAGTGTTTATGTTAGCCTTTTTGGGAATCACTGCTTTGGAGTTCATTCCCCTAATTGGATTTCTAATCCAAACATTACTAGGGCCAGTATTGGCTGCGGGGTATTTAATTGCCATCCTGTCATTTTACCGAGGCGATAAAAGCAACCTAATCAGCAAAATGTTTGAACCTATACAAACAGGATATGTGCGCTACTTAGGGACAATGTTGCTGGCAGGGCTTTACACCTTTCTTTGGATGCTTTTGCTCATTGTACCGGGCATAATCAAACTGCTTTCGTATATGATGACACCATTTATTCTCAAAGATAACCCAGAGATAGAATACAATAAAGCTATTAAAATGAGCAGAGAAATGATGTCAGGCCACAAATTGAAGCTGTTTCTGTTGTTTTTAAGTTTTACTGGTTGGTTAATTTTAGGAGTGCTGACGCTTTCCATAGGGTTTTTGTGGATTTTACCGTACCTATACACAACACTTGCTGCGTTCTACGAAGAAAGAATGGCAAGTTTTGAAGCCAACCCTGCGCTGCTCGGCGTGGTTGAACAAGAAGAAGCGGAAGAAAACGAAGAAGACGAAAAAGACGAAAAAGAAGTAGAAGAGGAAAAGAACCAACAAGAAGATTCTTAAGTAGAAACTAAACCCTCCCCTATTCGGGGGGGGATTTCAATTATCGTATTTTAGGGGACTGTGAAACTTTTTCTGTAAATAGGGTGTTCTACAGCAAATGGGTTTAACGGTTAAGCATCATTCGATGCTTTTGGGAAAATAAAAGTTGTTGTTCATTTTGTCAAGCAAGTCAAAAACAGGCGTATAGGTAAATACGCCTGTTTTTTGTTTATTATGTTAGGTTTTTATTCGGGGAGACGGCCTTCAAACATTATGCAAAACTCGCCGTAGATCAGACCCCAATTACGAATCGGCATAGTCCATTTCTTCGTTGCCTCAAAGGTCGCAAGATACAATGCCTTGAGCAGCGCTTGGTCACTGGGAAATACGCTCCGTTGACGATTGAGCCTGCGATAA
>JAAZFC010000126.1 GCA_012511955.1 Fibrobacter sp.
GCAGTCATATCCACTTCACAAGGAGTAATTACCGACAAAGAAGCACGTGATTTGCAAGTAGGAGGTGAAGTTATTTGTTATATAAGCTAATTTATTTAAGGAGAAATAAGATATGTCAAGAATTGGAAAATTAC
The DNA here is from genome assembly GCA_012511955.1 of Fibrobacter sp. Taxonomy (GTDB): domain Bacteria; phylum Fibrobacterota; class Fibrobacteria; order Fibrobacterales; family Fibrobacteraceae; genus JAAZFC01. The sequence continues at coordinate 135 of JAAZFC010000126.1, forward strand.
CTATAACGATACCCCAAGGAGTAAACATAAACGTAAGCAAGACCAATGAAGTAACAGTAAAAGGTCCCTTAGGAGAATTAAAACAACAAGTAGATCCTTGTATCACGTTAGAAATAGAAGATAACACGTTAAACCTAAAAAGACAAACAGAAGAAAAAAACCATAAAGCAATGCATGGACTATACCGTTCATTATTAGCAAATATGGTAACAGGAGTGTCCGAAGGATTTACTATCGTTCAAGAATTAGTAGGAACAGGCTACAGAGCACAAGCTACTGGACAAACGTTGACTTTAACATTAGGATATTCTCATAATATAATTATTGAGTTAGCCAATGAAATTAAAGTAGAAACAATTGCCGAAAGAGGAAAAAATCCTATCATAAAACTAAGCTCTCACGACAAACAATTATTAGCTCAAGTAGCGGCAAAGATACGATCATACCGTAAACCCGAGCCTTATAAAGGGAAAGGTATATTGTATCAAGGTGAGGTTGTTAGAAGAAAAACAGGTAAATCAGCAGAATAAGCAATATAAGAGATAACGTAATAACTATAGGAATGAAAAATCAAAAAACTTATAGAAGAAGTCGAATAAAAAATAGGATTCGAAAAACGATTAAAGGAACAGAAGAACGTCCAAGATTATCTGTTTTTAGAAGCAATAAGCAGATATATGCCCAAATTGTAAACGATAGAACAGGCGAAACACTTGTATCATCATCATCAGCCACAGAAGCTATAGAATCACAAAAGATTACTAAAACAGAAAAAGCTAAACTGGTAGGCAAAGAATTAGCTACACAGGCAAAAGAAAAGGGAATAACAACAGTTGTTTTTGATCGTAGCGGATACCTTTATCACGGAAGAGTAAAATCTTTAGCCGAAGCAGCAAGAGAAGAAGGTTTAATATTCTAAAATATAACTATGTCAACAATTAAAAGAATAAAGACAAGCGAAATCGAATTAAAAGATAGATTAGTAAGCGTAAAGCGAGTAACCAAAGTTACTAAAGGAGGACGTACCTTTAGTTTTTCTGCTATCGTAGTAGTAGGAAACGAAAACGGAATAGTTGGCTATGGATTAGGAAAAGCCAAAGAAGTAAGTATGGCTATCCAAAAAGGAGTTGAAGATGCAAAAAAACACCTCATAAAAGTTCCCGTTATAAAAGGAACAATTCCACATGCCCAAGAAGGAAAATATAGCGGAGCTGAAGTACTCATTAAGCCTGCATTACCCGGAACAGGAGTAATAGCAGGAGGAGCTATGCGTGCTGTATTAGAAAGTGTTGGAATTAAAAATGTATTGGCTAAATCAAAAGGTTCGCCCAACCCACACAGTGTGGTAAAAGCTACTTTCGATGCTTTGTCAAAAGTAAAAGACCCATACACAGTAGCCCAATTAAGAGGCATTGAACTAACAAGAGTGTTTAACGGCTAATAGTTTTAATAATGAAAAAGATAAGAATAACACAGGTAAGAAGCCAAATAGGGAGACCGCTAAAGCAAAAAAGAACTATTACCGCCCTCGGCATAAAAAAACTAGAC
>JAAZFC010000139.1 GCA_012511955.1 Fibrobacter sp.
AATACTCAAGGGGAAAATAGAAGTTAAATTGACTATAAGAGCAATTGCTACTAAGAAAATAATTAGAGGAATTAACTTTAAAACCCAAGCTTTCAAAGGAAAACCTCCTTTTTCTTACCCTTTAAAGTAATCTATGTATTTGAATATTCTTTTTATGACTCCTAAAAGCCTATTATAATTAGAAAGATATTTTAAAATATCTAAAAAGGAGAGAGAAGATGGCTGAAACCTTACTTAGTGCAATCAAAGCCCTTTTTTGTTTGAACCGCTGGAATGTTGAACCACGTATAGAAACATGGACCGAGGCGGAAAACATAGCCATGGGGAGCCATGTGCTCTACGCTTTTGGAAAGCATATTGCTTTAAATGATGAGCTACTTCATCATGCTTTAAAGAGAATGCTTTTTAAATCTTTGAATAAATATCGACTTTCAGATATTTCTGCACCGGTTAGGGAGATTATCCAAAAAAATAGTCCCTTAGCTTGGCAGAATATTATTGACGATGCAGCCAAAGAAACCATAAAACTTTTTCCATCATCAACAGCCAATACCTTTTACGGCTACATGACCCTAGAGGGTAATTATGCCCTGAAAAAAGAGGATAAAGATTTAATTGAAGACTTGGTTAAGTTCGTTCAATACCGCGTTTCCTACAGTGAATGCGAGCCTAATAAACGGGCTTTTCCAGAAGATTATCTGGATAAGGAAGAAGAATTGGAAACAAAGATGATCAAAGTGCTGGAAAATGAAAAATTGAAAAAATTAAGGAGTTCTACCCATACAGATCCCTCCGATTTAAAGGGTTATCTATTCCTGGTACGTAAGTTAAAACATGTCCGCCGTTGGAATAGAATGAATAGATTCATTGAAAGCACGGTCTTGGCTCATACTTTTATCGTTACCATCCTGGCAACAATCTTTGCTGAATTGGGCAAGGGAGAATTTCGTCCAGAAGAAGGCGAAGATGTTCAATACAAAACACTGCTTCTAGCTCTTTTTCATGATGTTCCTGAAATGCTTACTGGTGATATTATCTCTCCTGTAAAAAAAATCCTTGGTCAGTATGATCCCCTTCTTTTGCCTGAGATAGAGAAAGAATTGTTAAATGAATTGCTTTTGGGGTTACCGATAATCATAAGGGAGGATATTCGCCAGAAAAACCTTTTTTGTGAACCTTGTAAAGACATACCCTTCAGTGCAGCTAGTCTAGTAAAAGATTGTGATATTCTCGCGGCGTTGATGGAGTGTGCTTTTGAAATGGCTGTTGGTAATGAAAACCCTGAGATAAGGCAGGCTTTTACTAATTATTACAGCCTAGTTCAAAATTCTGAGTGGAGTATGGTCCGTGAATTTAGCAATCGAGTCCGTTATGAACAAGAGGCAAAGCTTTTCTAGAGGGGGAAAGAAATGAAAATAATAATCTATATTGCTATTGCTTTTATACTCCTTAGGCTCATCCACATAATAAGTTATAGGTTAAAAGCAAAAAATAGATTTAAGAAT
>JAAZFC010000016.1 GCA_012511955.1 Fibrobacter sp.
GTACCAGGACCGCTTCGGACATTTAAATCAGTCGTTGACTTATAAAAGTCAGCCGAAAATGAACTTGTCCAAAAAAATAATAATAAAATAATTGTCGTAATCTTTTTTGCCGTCATAGCCGTCTTTTTAAAATGTTGCATAACGTTTTGCAGCTTGGCGAAGTGGCGGATTTTGAAGCACTTACTTTCATTTTAGCACTAAACTTCATTTGAAAACTAAATGTTCAATTTAGCACTGAACCCGCCATTTTGCCAAACTGCTGTTGTGCGTTCGTTGTTTTTCTTTCGATGTATTTTGTCAGTTTTTCGTATTCTATTTTCTTGATATAATTTTCCATATAGTTGTAGTCAATTTTTCCGTTTTTGTCAATTGGGAAAAGTAATTTTTGACGTAACATTCTCGCTTCGTTGAATTTATAAGCGTATTGAAATTTTGATTTTTGTTTCAAAATGATTGTCTAAATGAACAAATACAAAAATTCGCTGCCTTCAACTACTTTTAAACTTAATCTTTTTACATCGTCTGAAAAAATTGCTTTGTAAGGATGGTAGAAATTTTCAACAACGCTTCCATTATAGTTTACACCTAAAACATTAGAATCTAATGATGAATTTGTATTTGAAACAAAATTTGTAATACCATTATTTGAATCAGAAGCACCAATAAAAGGCGTTTCGCCTTTTATCATATCTGCTTTTGTTAGCCTTTTACCAGCTTTGATATGAAAAATATCTTCAATAAAAAATTCGTTCCATTTTTTATTTTCAAGTTTTGGTACTTCTCTGAAGTTTTTAACTTTTTCTAATCTTGCATTTATATAGCTTGTATACTTTGCTATTTGTTCTGATTCCTTTTGGCGTGTATAATTATCCATAAATTCATAATCAGGATAACCATTTGAATTGACAGGAAGCTGTATAATTTGTCTTTTTATTCGTTTCGTAAATGCTTTATAACCAAATGCAAATTTTTCTCTGTTTGCAATTATCATTTTTGAAATGAATTTACCAGAAAATTCAGTTAAAAATTCATTTTTAAGAATTGAAATTTCATCACTTGCTGTGAATTCTCCTTTTACATAGTAAGAATCGCAAAAAGTTGTTATTATTATGCAATCCTTTTCAATAAATAATGGATTTTGAATTAAATCAGTAAGCCCATTATTTGATGCACTTGCAGAATAATAAGGAACATTTCCCTTTATTCTATCTTTTTCAATAAGTCTTTTTCCTCTTGAAACTTGAAAAATTTTACCTATTGTAAATTCTGCCCATTGAATACTATTTAAATCCATAAAACTACTCATTGTCAAATAAATATTCTTTGTCTTGCATTATCATATTGAATTCAAAGGTTAGATAATCACAAACATTTTTCTTAAACTCAATTTCATTTGGGATTTCGTCATTGAAGTAATAAAATGAATGTAGCCATTCATCATCAGGTTCAATTGTTGTTTTTACACAAAATTTAGTTTCTGCTTCTAAGCGGTCAAACCATACATCAAGCAAATGTTGCTTTTTATCTTTTGCTTCAATTGTTTCTATAAGTCCACGATGTTTTTGCACTTCAAAACCATCATTTTCAAAATTGATAAATTTTACCTTTTTATCTTTGTAATGTGGAACTCCAGCCGTAAATACTGCAATACAAGGATTTGTTCCAACGCCATAAAATGAATTTTTGTTAAGTGTGATAACACCTTCCAAAGTATGAAATTTTAATATATTTTCTTTAATAGCTTGTTCTTCTTTGGTTTTTCCATTCATCGATGATTGTGGTACAATAACAACCACTTTTGCATCTTGAACAACAGAATTAAGTAAATGTTCAGTAAAGTTAATTTCGTATAAACTTGGATTGTTTTTGCTACCCATAGAATAGGGTGGATTCATCATACCAACAGTACATCCTTTTTCTTGTAATAATGACGGATTAAATTTTAAAAAGTCTTCTTGTTCCAAATTGCTTTTACCATCTCCACGTAAAATCATATTTGTTGTTGCAATGGTAAACATATAAGGTTGCAACTCTAAACCGTGCAATTGATTTTTTCTAATGTTTCTTTGTATTTCGGGATTGTCAGTTTTTTGCAACATATCGTGCATAGCTGCAATTAAAAATCCTGCTGTTCCACAGCAAGGATCTAAAACAGAATCAGTAGGTTTTAATTCTACTAAATCACAAAATAATTCGGTAACGTGTTTTGGTGTTAAAACAATTCCCAATGATTGTCCGTCACCACCAGAATAAGACATAAATTCTCCATAAAATCTTCCTAAATAATCTTCGGCAGAATGTATGTATTTTATGTTTTTATAAATGTTTTCATAGAGAAACTCTGTAAAATGTTTTAAAGGCGTTTTCTTTAAAAATTCGTTTACTTCGTTAATTGCTTTCGTGTCTTTAATGACCAAAAATTGGCTTAATAATTTATCTTTTTTTACTTGTGGCGAAACATTTGCTCTACGCAAGTTTTTTTCAATTGCTTCATAGATTTTTTCACCATCAGTGTTTGTTTCATCGCCAATTAAACTTTCAATACTGAAACCTTTATGTTCCATTTCACGCAAAGCCAACAAAATTCCAGAAACAATTAGAGGTTTGTCTTTGTCTTGAATACTTCCGTAATTTCTTAAATCTTCGTGAAGATTTTTAGCATCTTTTAGAATTTCTTCTGTTGTTTTGTCTTCGGGTGTTTGCTCTTTAAGAATATTCTTTGTGTAATATTCGTCAATATTTTTTTCATTGAAAAGTGTAAACGTCTCAACATCGTCAAGTTCTTTATAACCACCTCTTTCGTCAATAAATATAGGTGTTATTTTGTGTCGCTTTTCATTTCCCGAAACTCCAAAAACAATGAATTTTTTATAATTTGTATTTTTTGATAAATGTTTACCATAAAACAACGCACCATTAACAGCGTAATTTTTTACGCTTGTTGTTTCACTACAAATAACATCTTTATCGTTTCGTTTTATGTGAAATGAAACGTCTGCTTTATTTTCAATAATCAAAACGAAGTCTTTAACAATACCAGTATATTCATGAAAACCAACTTTTCCTGTTCCAGCTTTTGATGCTGATTTTAAAGCGTTGTCAATGTCTTTTATGTTGCTTCCTTGTGGATGTAAATCAACATTTGCTTCTTTTAGCAATTCGTAAACCCACAAATCTGTCAATATTTCTTTCTTCGCCATTTATTTTGTCAATTCGTTAATGTCGCAAATTTATGATTTTATTTCTGTTATTTGTTGGTTTGTCTGTCGGTTATGCGGTTCTGCTACAATGACGCCCAACTCTCATATAGCCGCTACTTTACTTCTTATATCCGCCCATATTTGTATGGATAGGCGAAACAAAGTTTCGGGTTATTTATTTTAAATGTATGAAATTTGCGAACCATTGCCAAGAACTCTTTTACAGATCGTCAAAAGGGCTTTTTATTTGGCAAATGCTGCGCGTGGAAACATGGGTGTAAATCTCGGTCGTTTTACTACTTTTATGCCCCAACAATTCTTGAATGTAACGCAGGCTGGTGCCTTTTTCAAGTAAGTGGGTGGCATAGGAGTGCCGCAACCAATGCAAGGTTACTGGTTTTTTAATGTGCGCCTTGCGAGTAGCTTGCTTGAGCACAAGTTGCAGACTGCGCTCTCCGTATTTCTCGCCCGCTTGCTGTCCTTCAAATAGCCAAATTTTGGGCCTATATATCTTATAGTAAGCTCTAAGCATTTCGACTATTTTGGCGGAAATTGGCACAATGCGGTCTTTTTTGCCTTTGGCTTCTTTAATCAATAAAATCATTCTTTTGCTATCCACATCTATCGGCCTCAAGTTTAATAGCTCGCTGCGGCGCAATCCGCATGCGTAAATCAAGCTCAGCATGGTACGATGTTTTGTATTGGTCAAAGCATTTAATATCGCCTTTACTTCTGCGGAGCTAAGTACATTTGGCAACTTGTATGAACGGCGTGGTCTCGACAACTTGTGTACATCAATCTTGATTTGCTTGGTTACTTGGAAGTACAATTTTAACGCGTTGACCACTTGATTTTGATAAGAAGAGCTTAGCTTTTTGTTGATGATTATTTTTTGTATGAAATGATTGACATCGTTTAAATTAATCTGTTCTAGGCTTTGGTTAGGCGACAAGTGGGTCAAAAAGAGCTTGACTATGTCTGTATAAACCTTTATAGTATTATGACTATATCTTTTTATTTCCATCCATTGTCGAAATTGTTGCACTGAATTTTCCATGGTTACTCCACTGGTTGAATCTATTTATTTATATAGACGCTCTTTTCTTTAATTTGTGTGGTTTTTTTTTGATTTTTTTGATTTTCTGAAAATTCGACAAATAGGCTAGACTAACCATTAACCCCTCGATCCCCCCCCACTTTCCCATTCCCTAAGATTTTTTTAAATTTGTGCCATGCAAAAAGATAGTGTGGAAAATTCGTGGCTGCAGTTGGTGGCGGCGGATTATGGTTTGCAAGTGCGTTTAGACGGGCCTGAGCAGGGTGCGCCGGGGGATACTTTGGTGTGGACGGCGCAGGTTTCGTGGGAAAGTGCCCCGCAACCGTGGTTGATTATGCCGCAAAATGCCTTGGAAGGGCGCGGTTTGGTGCAGGTGGATCAAAATATCAATCAGCAGCGAGTGGTGAGTCAAGGGCGCGAACAGGCGCAAGTGTTGGTGAATTACCGCGTGGCGGTTACGGATACGGGCGATTTAGAGGTGCCAGCGTTGAAGTTTACGGTGGCAGCGCCCATGGGCAGTGTGGAATTAGAGACTCCAAGCCAACAATTTCGCTCGGAAACCCCAGTTTGGCCCTATTACCTAGCTGGTGGTGGCGCCTTACTTGCCTTATTGTTACTAATCTTGTATTTTAAAAAACGATTAATGGGTAAACAACGCCTGGAGCAAAAGCATGACCGCCAAGCGCAGAAGTTAATATCGCGGTTTAAGCTCTTGCAAAAGCGTGTGGACACCGCCTCAGTGCGAGCATTTATGCAAGAACTGGCTGATTTTTGTGCGGATTATAGAAAATGGGCCGATGTGCCAGAAAATGATCCGGCGTGGCAAAATTTAGACCAACTTTTTGCCCAAGTGCGTTACGGAGGTGGCCCCCGGGATAGCTGGGAATGTCGCGCCCATTTAAAAGATGTGGAAAAATTATTGCAACTAAATTTAGAAGAGGAAAACCATGAGTGATATGCGTGAAATTGCCGAACGAGTGGAAAGAGATAGCGCTTTCTGTCAAATTTTGTTAGACGAAGTGTCCAAAGCCATTGTGGGGCAAAAAGCTATGATGCAAAGTTTGCTTATCGGAATTTTAGCCGATGGTCATGTCTTGCTCGAAGGCTTGCCCGGTTTGGCCAAAACCAGTGCGGTTAACGCCTTAGCCCAAGCCTTAGACTTGCAGTTTAAGCGCATCCAATTTACCCCGGATTTATTACCTTCGGACTTGTTGGGTACCACCATTTACAACGCCAAAGAGGCGGAATTTGAAACCCGTAAAGGTCCCTTGTTTTCGAACTTGGTGTTAGCGGACGAAATTAACCGCGCGCCCTCAAAAGTGCAATCCGCACTGCTCGAAGCCATGCAAGAAAGGCGCATTACCCTGGGCGACGAAACTTTTGCATTGGACGAACCTTTTTTAGTGCTCGCCACCCAAAACCCCATTGAACAAGAAGGTACTTATCCTTTACCCGAAGCCCAAGTGGATAGATTTTTGCTCAAAGTCAAAGTGAAATACCCCACCAAAGAAGAAGAAATTAAGATCTTATCAGCGGTGGCGGGAGCGGGTTTTGAAAGTGTAAAAGCCGTGGCCAATCAAGGGCAGATTTTGACAGCCCGCGAAACGGTAAAAGCTGTTTACATGGACGAGCGTATTCAAGAATATATAGTGAATATCGTACTCGCCAGCCGCGATCCTGTGGCTTTTGGTCGGGACGATCTAGTGAGTTTAATCGAAGTAGGGGCTTCGCCTCGAGCTTCCATTGGTTTAGCCCAAGCGGCCAAAGCCCATGCTTTTATCCAAGGTCGAGCTTATGTTACCCCGGAAGATGTCAAGTCCGTGGCAATGGAAGTAATGCGCCATCGCATTATGCTCAGTTACGAGGCCGAGGCCGAAGAAGTACCCGCCGAAATGGTAATTCAGAAAATTCTTGATACCGTTCCAGTTCCTTGAGGTATTTATGGCTTGGTTTAGCTTAAAACCCCCTGTTGCCGAAGCAGAGCAAGAATCTTTGGGTATAGACAAAGAAGTGCTACGCACGGTAAAGCGCATCGAACTTTCCTTGCGCAATACCATCAATACGGTGATGGCTGGGGCTTATAATTCATCGTTTAAGGGCAATGGCATGGAGTTTTCTGAGGTGCGAGAATATGTACCCGGAGATGATGTGCGCAGCATTGACTGGAATGTTACGGCACGCACCGGCACGCCTTATGTGAAAAAATATGTTGAAGAGCGGGAACTCACCATGATGTTGGTGGTAGATGCCAGTTCTTCGGCGGAATTTGGTTCGGACAAAGAAATGAAGGGCCAAGTGATGGCCACCATTAGCGCACTCATGTCTTTTGCGGCTATAAATAACAACGACAAGGTGGGATTATTGATTTTCACCGATCAAGTGGAGTTGTTTATTCCCCCAGCCAAGGGCCGCCGCCACGCTTTGCGGGTGGTGCGGGAGTTGTTGGTGTTTAAACCCCAGGGCAAAAGGACGGATTTGCAAACGGGTTTAGAATATTTAAGCGGAATTTTGCGTCGCCGTTCCATTGTGATGGTGATTTCGGATTTCCAAGATTCGGGCTACGAAAGAGCGCTTAAAATGTTGCGTCGCCGCCACGATGTGATTGCGGTGAGCGTGGTGGATCCCCGGGAAATGGCTTTACCCGATGCGGGTTTTGTGGAGCTAGAAGACCCCGAAACCGGAGAAACTCTGTTGGTGGATACTTCTGATGCCAAATTTAGAGAGGCTTTCAAAAAAGAAGCTCAAAACGATTTAAAACGCCTGCGCCAGCTATTTCAGCGGATTTCCGTGGATTTTGTGCGCATTGTCACCACTCCCGATGCCCAAGAAACTGTGGCTCCTTTGGTGGATTACTTTCGCCGTCGTAGCAAGGAGGTGCGCCGTGGGGTTTAAAAAGCTGTTTTTAGCATTTTTGATGCTGTTTTGGGTGACTAATGTTGCGGCACAGCCTAGTTTTGAGGTGCAAGCCCAGGTAAGTAGCAGTGAA
>JAAZFC010000017.1 GCA_012511955.1 Fibrobacter sp.
AAAATGACCGCATCTGTTAAAGGGCTAAACAAAATCCCCGGCTCTTTAATTGCCATTATTGTGGGTACGGTTTTAGTTAAAGTGGCTGGTTTGCCTGTGGTTACCATTGGTGATAAATTTGGCGCAGTTCCCAGCTCTATCCCCGCCCCTAGGCTTCCTGCAGTGAGTTTGCAATTAATACGCGATATGTTTCAACCCGCCATAACCATTGCCATGCTCGCAGGGATCGAATCTCTACTCAGCGCCGTGGTGGCGGATGGAATGACCGGGCAAAAACACAAATCTAACATGGAACTAGTTGCCCACGGTGTTGCTAACATAGTCTCCCCTATTTTTGGTGGCATACCTTCCACAGGGGCCATTGCGAGAACCGCTACTAATATCAGAAATGGTGGCCGCACTCCTGTTTCAGCCATAGTACACTCCGCAACGCTATTGATAATCATGCTTTTCTTTGGAAAGTTGGCTTCTTTGATTCCCATGGCAACTCTAGCTGCTATTCTCTTAATGGTGGCTTACAACATGTCGGAATGGCAAACTTTTATTAAAATTTTTAAAGCTCCTCGAAGTGATATTGCTGTTTTGATCACAACCTTTTTACTCACGGTAATTGTGGATTTAACCGTGGCTATTCAAGTGGGCGTAGTACTGGCTGCTATGCTATTTATTAAGCGCATGGCAGAAGTTTCTAAAGTGGATATTTTAGGTTCAATCAAAACCGACGAAGAAAGTGCTTACGACCCCATGGGCATTGCCGAAAGAACTATCCCCGATGGTGTAGTGGTCTATGAAATATACGGACAATTCTTTTTTGGTGCGGTGGATAAATTTAAATCTATTTTAAATGATTTTGATAAGCCTGCCAAAGTCTTGATTATTCGTATGCGATCGGTGCTTACCATTGACAGTTCTGGACTAATTTTTGTAGAAGATTTGCTTAAACGCTGCGAAAAAGAAAATGTGCGACTAATTTTGTCTGGTGTGCATACTCAACCGACCTTAACCTTAGCAAAAGCAGGACTTTTAGAGCAAATTGGCGAGAAAAACTTTGCGGCCCATATTGACCAAGCCTTAGAAATAGCCAACGAGCATATTGCCGTCAAAACTCCTGAAAATGATGATGCAAATTCCTTGCACATTTAGCTCATCTAAACTATATTGTGCAAGGTTGATGCTGTAAATCAAGGTTAAAACATGGCAAATAATTCAAAAAACATTATACTAGATCGACAATTTGTTGTTTGGTCTTTAGTGGCCATGCTAGTCAGCTTTATGCTTACTTTTGGCGATGGTTTTTGGAGTGATATACAATTCTGGGTAGATTGGAGTACTCATTTATCCAAACAAGGCTACGAAAAATTTCCTGGTAATTACCCTCCATTATATGTGCATTGGCTGTGGTGCGTGGGCAATTTTTTTAGGATTACCAGCACTGACATTTCTATTAGCATCATATTGAAGTTTGTGGTTTTGTTACCAGTATATTTGTCTCAACAGTTTTTTATTTACCTGATATGGAAACAAGTCCGGCCATACTTTTCCACTACATTCACCACTCTGCTTTTTGCTTTAACTGCATTGAATCCTGCAATTTACCTCGATGGCCCTGTCTGGGGGCAGGTAGATATTTTAGCCACCGTGCCCTTAACTCTTTCCCTTTTGTGGATTAGCGACCCAAAAATGCGCCATTTTGCTTCCACCGCTTTTGTAGTGGCGATTTTAACCAAATTTCAGAGCATTGCGGTACTCCCGGTTTTTGGGGGGGTATTTTTACGGCATTTTAGATCATCCATTAGGGGAGTACCCTTAGCTATTTTAGCCATATTAATCATTATAGCTCCATTTATGTGGGCAGGCTCCTTAGAGGAACTCTGGAACAATGCTTTTGCTGGTGCTTCGAGTATGTATCCTTTTTCTAGCCTAAACGCAGGTAATTTATGGATGCTAGTTCACGGTAATAGTAAAGATATTTACCATAGTTTTTTACCCAATGCGCCGTGGATTTTACCCAAGATATTCACTCCTAATATTTTAGGAAGAATTTTCTTTATCTTATTTTCACTACTTACTCTCTTTTATTCCATATTTAAAGGTAATAGACGCAATGTTTTTGGTTTAGCTGCACTCAACGCTTGGGCTTTCTTTGCTCTTTTGCCTGGTATGCACGAACGCTATATGTTTATGGTGGTTCCCTTAACTATTGCATGGGCTATTTTTAAGCCTAAAGCCTGGCCTTGGACTCTGGTATCCACCTTTTTAGTAAGCTGGAATATCATTCTTATAAACCCTTTGGCCGGGGAATACCTATGGACTCCTCTTTCTATATTGGTTTTATTAGGCTTGTTGCTGTCTTCTGTTTTCGCCTTAGCCCCAAACTTCTGGTCTAAAACTAAAAAACATTACGAAAAACTGAAACTTTCGCCTAAATTGGTGATTATTTTTTGGCTAATTGGTTTAACAGCGATGTTGGGTGGTATATACAGTCATTTGCGTTCAATTTCGTACAAATTGCAAGAAAATGAAGTTTTTCTCCACGAAAACAAGCTTTTTGAACTAAACCATACTGATAAATTTCCCGTACGCTATAACCGCTCCACAGACAACAACCTTTTGCGCTGCAACGACAGAATCTATGAAAAAGGTATAGGTTTGCACGCACCTTCGCACCTTTACACCAACTTACCCTCCAACGCAGACTCACTTTTTGTAGAGACTTGTTTAGACAACGAGGTAGCTAAACATGGCAGGCTGAGCTTTAGCATTAAAGTAGATGGGCACACTGTGTGGAAAAGTCCAATTATGCGTGGCGGACAAGCGTCGGTGCAGGCGAGAATCCCCTTAAAAGACGCTGAAACTTTAGAATTATTGGTGCATACCGAAGGTGATGATCGCTGGGATCACGCCAACTGGATAAACCCAGTAATTAAACTTCGGGAAAATTAAACTATTTTTAAAACTCACTTAATCTAATATTTGCTTATGTTTTCACAGCTAACTGACTCTTTAGAATCCACACTTAAAAATTTACGGGGCCAAGGTAAACTCACCGAAGATAATGTCGCCCAATCTTTGCGCGAAGTTCGACGCGCTTTTTTAGCCGCCGATGTTAACTTTTCTGTAACTCGAGATTTTGTACAATCGGTAAAAGAAAAGGTTTTAGGACAAGAAGTTCTACTTTCAGTAACTCCAGGGCAACAAATTGTAAAAATAATCCACGATGAACTGGTGGATATTATGGGGGGCGAAGTTCAAGAACCCAAACTCACCGGAGCTCCCCCGGTGGGAATAATGATGTGTGGTTTGCAAGGATCGGGTAAAACCACTTTTGCAGGAAAAATCTCCTTATATTTACGCACCAAGCGCAAAAAGAACCCTCTACTGGTGGCTGCTGATGTCTATAGGCCAGCTGCTATTAAACAACTGCAAGTTTTGGGAAAATCCATACAGATTCCCGTTTACGAAGAGGGTCAAGGAGATCCGGTACAAATCATAAAAAACGGCTATGAATACGCCAAGGCCAATGGCCACGATGTGGTGATTTATGATACCGCAGGTCGTTTGCAAATAGATGACGAGTTGATGAATGAGCTAGAAGCTGCTCGCAAAGCGGTTAATCCCGAAGAAATATTCTTTGTGGCCGATGCTATGATCGGGCAAGAGGCAGTAAATGTAGCCGAGGCTTTTTATGAAAGGTTGAACTTCACTGGGGTTTGTCTTTCTAAAATGGACGGTGATAGCCGAGGTGGAGCAGCCCTAAGCATCAAAAAAATCACTGGGCAACCCGTGGTATTTGTGGGTGTGGGTGAAAAACTAAACGAACTTGAACTGTTTTATCCCGATCGTATGGCCAACCGCATTTTGGGTATGGGTGATGTGGTTTCCTTGGTGGAAAAAGCCCAAGAGGTCATAGACGAAAAAGATGCTAAAAACCTCACCAAGCGCATTATGAACAATCAGTTCGATTTAAATGACTTTTTAAATCAGTTACGCACCATCAAAAAAATGGGTTCCATGCGAGATTTACTCAAACTTATACCAGGCATGAATAAATTGCCCGTAGAAGATGTAGATGAAAAAGAATTAGTGCATATAGAAGCCCTACTTAGTTCTATGACAATAAAAGAACGCACTAATCCACGAATTTTAAACGGTAGTCGCCGTAAACGCATCGCAGATGGTTCAGGGACTTCGGTGCAAAAAATAAATCAAGTATTAAAACAATACGAAGAAATGAAAAACATGATGCGCAAGATGACTGGAACCATGCAAAAAGAACAAGGTCAGAGAATAGGTTCCAACTTTCATCCTAAAAAAGTAAAGCGCAAAAGAAGAAAAAATAAAAGAAGACGGAGATAGGCTAAAGTTTTATTATTTTATCTGTATTAACCTAAGGGCAAATTATGAAGCTAATAATATTTTTAATGGTGTTTACAACGCAAATTTTTGCTGTAAATATTGATTTAACTTCTAAAAAAGTATTAACGGATCATTCGCTTTTAAGCCCTGAAAGGACAGGAAGGGCTATAATTGCAGTATCTGACACTACTCCTCCTAAATCAGGTTTAACTGCACTGCGCCAACAAAACGACGACCAAAATTATTCTTTATTTCACGGACGCTTAAAAACCCAAGCTTGGGAGCAACTGAGCATATTTCCTAGTCAAGATATAGATTTGTGGAATGCTTTTTTACAGGCTAAGTTTTACACACAAAGCCCCAATGCTCAAAAAGAAGAAATCAAGCAAATATTTTGGAATCAGGGCATTATTTTAGTACCAAAAATGACTGATTCACTTTATGTACAAATGCCCCAAGGCACAGCCATACTTTTGGCCACCCACTATAGACCTGTGGAAATATCCATTAGCTCTCGTACCCCCGAAGCCACAATTTTCATAGAAGATATTCTCGTGGGGCATGCGCCTCAAAAAATTCGTTGGCTCCAAGGACCCAGTTTTAAAATTCGCATAGAAGCCCCCAACCATCAGCCTTGGGAAGATCTCATAGTGGCGGACCCACATATTCCCACATCCGTGGATCAAAGCTTAAGCCGCTTGCCTTTAAATCACGAAAATTTACCCATAAACAACATTTTCTCCTCGGCTCACGGCACTCAAGATCAAAGTAAATTTACACCCTTGGTAGAAACTATGATTTCTGAAGGGTTAAACTTAGAAAACGAGCAAAAATTAAATAGAGTTTCCCAATGGATAGACACTTTAAATCAAAGAGAATATGCTGAATACATTGCCCTGCATCGCTTAACTTTATCATCTTGGGATAGCGCCCATGGGGGAATCCCCGTTCACTTCTGGTATGGTCAAAACGACTTTGATTTTGGTTTTGAAGGAGTAATTCCCTGCACTCAAGAAGAATCCTTTGCCTATGAAATGATTTTTAAAGACAGGGAACCGGTAACGGTATTAAAACATTCCCAAAGACCCATGCGTAGTACTTGGCCTTCTAACCAACCCGCAACGCACCCTAATGCCCATTTGCGCTTAATGTATTACAATATCAAAACTCCAGTACGGACCAATAATCGCTTAGTGGATCGCTATTTTGCCATGTCAACTCTTCAATTGCTCTTACCAGATCGTATTATCGATATTCCTGGTACATTTTTACCAGCAGGATACATTAAAAGCTCTCCCCAATGGAAGCAATTTATGGACGGTCAGGACTAATTATTCCCTACTAATTAGTGCAACTACTTGCTCAGCTCCTAAATTCGCATAACCTAACTTGTTTAAGGTTTTACCCAAAAAACCATCACTGATATAATGCTTTTTCTCGATACGAATTCCTTCGCTTTCGCTTATTCGCTGAAAATCTCTGTAGGTAAATAAATGAATATTAGGCGTATCGTACCATTCGTGGGGCAAATGACGAGATTTAGGCATGCGCCCGCGGAACATTAAAGCATTGCGCACCCGCCAATATCCAAAGTTGGGGAAATTTATCACCGCTTTTTTGGCTATACGCAAAACTTCACGTAAAAGAGTAACTGGTTGCTCCACTTCTTGCAAAGTCTTATTTA
>JAAZFC010000018.1 GCA_012511955.1 Fibrobacter sp.
GCATAGTGCTATCTAAAAAACTCCTATGGGCAAAACTTACGGTTAAACTGTCATTTGTAAGTTGCCATGAACTATAGAGAATACCTGTGGCACCTCGGGATTTGGCAATGGAGTCTATGCAGGCGAGGTTTTTGCAGTCGCCAATATCATTATTTGTAAGCCAAGTATGATTAATATCATCTATACTTTGGAGCAATAAAATTTTTTGTGCTTGAGCTACATTAGGGTCCAGGTTTTCTGTGTCAGGAGTTAAAACAACTAATTGTCCTTTCCAAATAAGCTCGTCATTTTTAAGGTTTAGAGCACTAGCTTCACTCCAAAAAATAACAAGCAAAAATGTGATAAAAATATAACGCATAGCAGCTCCTAAAACTTCAAAATTAACCCAATAGCGCATAAGCTAGCACTCGCAACTGCGTAACTTATGGCTTTTTTACGATGTTCTTTTACTGACTTATTGTATTTTGAATAATTGTTATAATCTTTTTTCCAAGTGGGGGTGTCAATTAAAACAGCATTTTGGCTTCTATGTAAGTAGTGGTCTCGTTGGGATTGACTGCGCAAGTTTTCTATTAAATATCCAGTACCAATTATGGTGGGAATAATGCTTGCTTTGATGGTCCAAGCGCCTATCTTGGCTCTTTTTCTTTTATTATCAAATTTGTGTTGCAAGGCGATGGCATTTTCATCAAATTCTTCGTTTAATTTTATAAAAACATAGTTTTGTGCGCTATTTTTATCAGTTTTAACTATAAAATTAGTGTCTTGATAACCAACTTTTCGTATATAAACCCCAATGTTTTCTTTAAAAGTGTCAGTGCTGATAGAGCTGTAAACTGGTTTAGTATTTCTGTGGCTAGGCTTTTTATCAAAACTCACTTCGGCGTGATTAGGCCAAGTATTTATATGCAAAGTAATAGAAATGGAGTCTTTAAGAGCCCATGTATGGCTTAATAATGCAAAAAGTAGTAGTATTGAATATTTCATAATCAATTATCGGAATGACAAAATGGTCCTGCAACAGAGAGCTTTGGGTTGTATTTCACATACCATTTACATTGTGGGATAAGGTTTCCTGCCAAATCAGTGCCTATAAAGTATAACGAATCTTCATAGAGTTTTTCTTTTGCTTCAAGGGTTATATATAAGTTGTGAGAATCGCTAATACTGTCATTAAATTCAAAGTAAAACTTGTTTTTGGGCTCTATTTCAATGTCCTCTATGTCAATTCCTGCACCTCCATCAAAAATTCTAAATCTTAAGCTTTCAAAAAAAGTGCTATCTAAAATCACTCTTGGGGCTATGGAGTCTTTCAAGTTCAAGATTACAGTGTCTATGTAAACCACTCCAGGCTCTAAAACTAACCTAACAGAATCTGGTTTATAATCTAGGTGCAAACTATCTCCAGCAATAAAAATCCAATCACCTGGGGGTAAATAATCTAAAATCATCAAGCTGTCGGAGGGGCTTATATATATACTAGAATCAATGGTGGTATTAATAGCTTTTAACCAGTTACCTTTACTGGCTTTTCCTCTGAAAACCCTGTATTTTAAAGGCAATACACTTTTGTTTGAGTGTGGTTGTTTAGTTTGAAAGTAATACATAGGAGTCCAAACAATGTCTAAGCTAGTATTAAACATATTACTCATTGCTATGGCTTCTAAAAACCAATAAACTCCCACTGATTTATTTTCTGCGCAAAAGTTGTTGAGCTTAAGCTTTATTTTATTGGCAGAAGTTTCTCCAATAAGCCTAGTGCTATCAGGATGCAAGCCTGCAAATAGCTTAATTAATGGAGTTTCCCATGTATCGAGTCCTTCTAAAATCCAACTAATAGTCAAGGGGTCAGTTCCACAGGGGTCTATGGTTAAATCGTTGTGAATTGGCTCTATAACTTTAATATTTAGGGCCTTATTGGCATAAATTCTTACTGTGTCTTTTAGGGTGTCATTGAGCGCATCTATGGCGTAGAAAAATATCTGCTCTGATTGAGCCTCGGTGAATTTAATTTTGGCTCTATCTCCCAATAAAGTGTCGCTATTGTAAACCCAAAAAGAGTTTTGTATATACTTTTCTTTCTCTTCATCGCTAATGGGTTTGCCGTCTAAAAATATTAAGCCCCAAAAGTCTGTGGTTTCGTTAAAAGGGACACTTCGTTGGGAAACGGCAGGGATTTCAGCGGGAGATTTATATGCATCCAAGGGAGAATTAACACGAATTTCAGTTTTTAGAACTTTTAATTCATTTTCATCCACTCGCAAAGAATCGCAAGTGCTTAAAATCAAGATTACAAAGAGCAGCAATAATTTCATTTTCTTACCCAAAAGCTAGCTTGATTTACATTGTCAACAAAATCTTTAACACTTATTTGTAGCTGATAAATACTGGGCAAAAGCTCCCAATGGGGGGGGGGTATAAATAAAGTATCATTAAGAGAGTTAAAACTATAGGGGATATCAATTCCATTGAGCTGTACGCTGATAATTTCAGCCACACCGCTACCATCATCCGTAATTAAAAACGGTAGATTATGAATAAAATCTACGGTGTCATTTATGCAGTTTATGCAATAAATTTGGGGGGCAATTAAATCCAAAAGCATGGTATCTATGCTATAAACATCATGGTTTTTTAGTATAAATGTTTTTTTCAAACTTTGGTATTCTGTAAAAAGTGAATCTGTAAGAGTTAAAGAATATGTACCTGGATTGAGGTTCTTCACTTCATATTGGTTTTGCTGGGGGATTTTTATTGAAATATCTCCCCCAGAGTGAGAAAGATTTACCCATAAACTATCATCACCGTTTGTTTTCCCGTTTTTGCTTATTTTTAAAAGTAACAAGGCTTCGTGGTTGGATCCGCGAGTATAAAACAAATTTTGCACATTAGCAGAATCACTTTGCATTAAATCGTCAGAAATTTTCAGAGTCCATAAATATTTTTGCATGGGCTTTAGATCTTCAGACAAAGTGATGTGGGAATTTGTTAAAGTGCTATCAAACAAAAGCATGGCTTCTTCATTGTGAAATTCAAACAAGCTAAAATGGTATTTTAAGTTAAAGTCATTGTTTTTTTTGCTGCTCTGCCAATGAACAGTCATTTTGTCTTGCTTGGCAAAAGGAATACCCGTGCTAAAGTTTGCAGGAAAAATTGGCTCAACAATTTGAGGTGAATCATGCACCCAAACTACTGCAGTGTCGCATAAAAGATCTCCGTGAATATCAACGATGTTAAATACTCCTAAATGTTTGCCGGGGGTATGGAAAGTCCATTTGGTTAAGTACAAACTAGAAGCATTAAGTTCGCCATCAATATGCCAAAAAGAAGTATTGAGTTTGGTGTTACGAGTGGGAAACACATTGCCCATGAAAATTACAGTATCTCCAGGCATTACCACTAATTGCTTTTTAAAGTCTTGAGACGAAACAGTGCTAACTAAAGCTTCGGGGCTTATTTTAGTAACTTGCTGAGCTGCTGCAGTGATTTTGTCTTCATAGTTGATGCATGAGTGCAACGCTAGTAGTACGAGAATAATAAGTAACTTCATTTTTTATCCTCGATGTTGTTATTTGTGGAAAATTCTAGCCAAGTAGAGGTATCGGCATAATTCCAGAAATCATTGACAATAACCCGCCAGCGATACTTTTGGTTGGGCGAAAAAACATCTTTTTTCACTCGATACAGTTCCAAATTAGACAACTCTTGGACAAAGATGTCTTTTTCAGCATCCTGAATTTGCAATTTATAAAGTAAGTTTTCTTTAGGATCTGGATCAAAGGCTTCCCAGGCAAATTTCAAAAAAGTGGTAGTATCTAAATCCACATTGCTCAGATGAAAAGGACTATAAGAGTAATCTTTTTTAGACATGGTAGGGGGCGTGTTTATCAAAATGTAAAAAGTGAAGTTTTTAGTGTTTTCTAAAGAATCTTGTACATCTAGTTTCAACTTCCATAAACCAATATCATAAAAGTTAAAGTGATAAGAAACGCTGGGCTTATTTGAAAGTCTAGTTTGATTTAAGTGCCATTTGAAGTCCAGTAGTTCTAAAACAGTATCGGGCTTTGTGCTAACTTTAAAGTTTAAGTCGTTTTCTGGGTATAATTTTATAGTGTCGCCATTACTATAAATCTGTTTTTCATGGGAAAAACTAAAGCTTGGAGCAGAAGGAAATAGCGCCTCAGTTGCAGGATTATTGATCTTGCAGGCATTTAAGATTACTATTAAAAACAATGCAAGTCGCCACATGTTAACAATATTACAAATAAACTATGATTTTGGGCTAAATTAATCGCTCCAAACAATGCCTTGGGTAAACCATTTTTGCGAGATCTGCTGAGCCAAATCTAAATCTATTTTTATAAGCGCAGAATCTAAGGGCCAAGCTACCAACCACAAGCTGTCTATCAATAGTGGGGGAGTTTGCTTGGGATAAGAATATTCCCCTGGAGTATAAATAACCAAATCGCCATTTTTTAGCTCAATATTACACAGATCTTTGTAAGGATATTGCCATGAGTTTTCCTGGGCAGTTTGCTCATTACCTTGGGGGTTTAAAACAATAATTCTTTGGGGTTCTATTTTGTGTTCTTTAAGCCATTTTTGAAGATTAGAATCAATATCTTCGCGGGTTAAAGTGGCTTGAGTGCTCTCTAAAGACAAGGAGTCAAGTTTTAAAGCAGAATCCAGTATAGGCTGTTTTTGTTGGGCGACATTAATGGCGTTGCCCGTGGCACTCCCTCCAGCATAGCTGTTTTCATCAATTTTTTTCCAAAAAAGCGCCGCATATAAACTCAAAGCTAAGGTGACTAAAGCTCCTAAAATCACAAATCTTTTAAACATAGTTTTAGTCATAACTTTCGTCCTCGCTTTGAGCTTTGCTTTCAGCTTTATCGACAGGTTTGGTTAAAGGGAACAAACTTACACAAAGTTGCATGGTTTGCGTGGCTTTTTCTTCGCGGGCGGCCAGTTGCAAAATTCGATCCTGAAAAGTGCGAATTTCGGTTTGCATCAGTTCATAAGTCTCCGGAGAAACGCTGAGAGTAACGCCCACCGCCGTGCGTTCTTCAATGGCAAAGCGATCCAGAGAATCTTGGGCCAGTTTTAGCATTTGGCGGTTAAAATTGCGCACTGCCAAAGATTGCACCTCGAAACCCGTGTGCAACAGCGCATCTTTTTGCTGGAAAATACCCGGTTCAATTTCTACAATAAATCCCAGTTCTAACAAGGTTTTTACCGCATGGCGCGCTTCACGGGCGCTAATAGGTGGGCTAAGCTTTTGCCCTAAAAGCCTGAAATTTCCATCAAAAGCTTGCATACAAATCAGTTCGCGCATGGCGCTAATGTACCAATGCTCGTAAAAAGCAAAAGCGTCGGCACCGATGATTTTCACCTGCTCTTTTTCCCCTAAATCCCGCAACTTTTGGTAGAACATCTGCTTTTCCACTGAGCTTTTAGCTTGGTCAAAGCCCACCATGGCTCTAAAATACTTGGCCTCAGCTTCGGGGAGTTTTAGAGCTTGCAAAAACTGTTGGGTGGTACGCTCAGTGAGGTTGCGTTTTCTGTCTATAACTTGTTTGAAAAACGATGGGGACTTGATGCCCGCTTGTTGGAGAAAAGAACGCACCGAGAGACTTTTGTTGCGGGTGTGCCGCGCCTCTTGAAAATCCTTTAGAAAAAGGCGATAATCAATATATGCGTAAATCTTTACCATGTATTCAATTAATATAAATAAAAATATGTATGAAAACAATATATGCGTAATTATGGCTTAAATAAAGGAATAGATAATGTTAATGTACACAAAGTGAGTACAAAACCTGCCTTTCAGAGTTTTAAAAGATGCTTAGGCATGAGTTTTTATGTATATTTATATAATGTGGAGGATTTTGTGTTTGTGAAAAAGTTAAAAAATCGCCAATCTGGCTTTACTTTGGTAGAAGTGCTTGCCGTGGTTGCAATTATCGGGATACTTTCGGCTTTGGGCACCGTAAGCTTTTTTGCCTTAGTGGAAAAAGAAAATGTCCGCAGCGCCGGTGCCACCGTCCATGGAGCCTTGAATCGCATGGTAGCCGATAGTCGCAAATTTAATGACACGCTTTCAGTGGCTGTTAGCGTCGATGCCATTGCAGGCTTTAAAGGCTCCAACTGCGAAGAGGCTTCCCAGTACTTTTCTGTGAAATTAGATGATCGAACTGAGATTGTCAGCATAGATTCCGCCCAAGCCGCACCCTCGGGTGCCAATGCCTTTCGTCCTGGTAGCTCTTGGGGATATTCCTGCTTGACCTTAGCGCCGCAACTTGGTTTAAATCCTTTTACCACTCCCGGTTATGTAGTTGTGGGTCAAAAAAATAGCAATCGCTATCGCATGATGATTTACAAAGGCGAACAAGAAAATCGCATTTTAACACTATTGTCCAACGATGGAGGTAGTACATGGTCCGCCAATTAAAAAAGCTTTTACGCAATAAAAGTGGTTTTGGTTTGCTCGAAATTGTCGCATCTATGTTAATTATGAGTTTTATGTTTTCGGGAATCATGTATTTGCACTATTACAATAGGGTAATAGCTGTGCGTATTCATGTGCGCAATGAGGCCACGCGCATTGCCCAAAACTATTTGGATTCTCTCAGCGCCCAGGGTATTCACAATGTTCAGGATATTGAAGATGTTGAAGTACAAGGTTCCACTCGTACGCTAAAATCGGGGGTGGAGGCATATCAGAAATACACCGTCAATGTGGTTACCACTGATATTTCTGATGTTACCAACATCAATGTAGAAAGCACAAGCTATGAAATTAAACATGTCTCAGCCAAACGCATAGATGTAGAAGTCGCTTACGAAATTCAAGGTACGCCCTTTAATATTAAACTCAGTTCGGTAGTAGAATGATTAAAAGCTTTACAAAAATGAATAAACAGGGTTTTACACTGGTAGAACTTTTGGTGTATATAGTGCTAGTATCAGTAATAGTGCTTATTGCGGGAAATATGTACCGAGAATCCGTAAGTTTTAAAGTCGATACAGACCATAAACTATCCACTTATACCAATGCCTCCGAAGTGCTAAATACCATGTCCATGGATTTGCAAAAAATAGGCCTTAAAGGTGAATTAGATGTAGATGAAGGGGTGGTTATAGACGAAGATGTTTATATATCTAACACAGCAGGTAATTTGGATCGTTCGTCTTTTGTGCATAAATCCATGCCTGTTTACGATACATTAAGCTATAAAGCTGGGGTATTGGATGCCTATGGAAAAGTCACTGATGTGGAAGAAGTGCAATGGTTTGTGGATAATAAATCATTATGGCGCACCCGCAGTCTTAAATCGGGGGGAACTACCGATTCCTTGCGCATAGCTGACTATGTTTCTCGTTTTAAAGTGGAACTAGGAGTTTTACAGGGAGATCGTGCCGAGTCAGAGGTCTATTATCACAAACCCGACAGCATATTTTTTGCTCCAGCCACTGGAAGCATGGAGACTTTTGATTCGGCCAATGGCACTGGTATTCGCGGTTTCGATGCCAATTTAGGAGAAGTTTACCTCGCACAAAATTATTCTGCAGGATCTGCTCCCTTTACTTACAATATGAAGCCTGGTTACACTTATGGAGTACAAGTAAAAATAGGTTTTAACAAGCCCATTCGCGATGATTACGATGTTAAGTCTAATCTAATGGCTTTAACCTTTAAAAAAGCTTCTGGAGCAGGATTAGCTTCCATAGCTAGCATTAGTGATTTTTTACTTTACCCCAGTGCGGATTATCAAGTTAACGAGCGCACTTATATGATCAATCATGGTGAAACCGATGCCTTCGATGCGGTGCCAGTGTTGCGTTTTAGGCTGAGTGATAAACATCGCGACGCCCATGCGCGGGCTTATATAACCGAGCTAAAAATTTGGGAGGAAACCAGCGATGTCTATGAATGGCGCAGCGAAATAGATGCTGCTGAAATTAATCTTAAGGCTAGGGTAAAAGCTTTGCGCGTAGAAGTTGAAATCACCCGTGGCAAAGAGACCACCCCGGCAATTAAAATAATTTACATCCCTAATAACGGAGTTTAACATGAAAGCCAAAAAAGGAATGTCACTGCCCATTGTACTGGGAATGTTACTATTAGCCACCATTGTGGGAATAGCTATTCACAATAAACTCAGCCAATACAATCAAAGTAGCGGCGCAGAATATCATCAATCCTCTGCTTATGAATCCGCCAAAGGTGGACTTTCTGCTTTGCGTTCCTGGATGTCCTATCACGCTGCTGAAGCCCAGGGAGTTTTTATGCAGTACGATAACTATCGTTTAGCAGCTGGCTCTGATCCTGTGATTATGGAAGTGTTTCCCCAAGGGGATTTAGCCACCGGTAGCAACCAAGATTACCGGGTTTTTTGGATAGACCAACATAGCGCCGATGGCTCCGACCAGATTTCCGCCAAAGTCCAAGTGGTGGGTTATGGCCAAGATGGTTCCGAAGCGGTGATTACAGCAGTGATTCAACTGGCTCGTATGCAAACTTCGGCGGTGCCCACTGTCATTAGCAACACCCGCCGAGAATATATTGGTGATGATGATGCGATATATATCCAGGGCACTAACTCTGATTTGACAGGAGGACACGGTCTAACGGCACATGGATCTTTATACGCTGGTGGTGGCTTTACCCAAAGCCACTTAACAGTGGATAATGACTTAGTGATTGGTGAAATGCCCACTGAATGTCAGATGACCAATGGTAAAATGCTTGTTAAAGGCAATGCCCTAATTATGGGGTGCTTTAAAACTCAAAACGATGGAATTGAAGTCTATGGAAGTCTGCGCATTAAAGGTATCGATGCTTTAGCTCCTATAGAAGTTGGCACTGTTGATGGGGGCGATCTATTTGTGGATGAAATTCATGGCTTAGCAAATAACAATTTAGTAGTGAATCGGAAAAATGGTAAAGGAGGCAATATTTTTATTGCTTCGAAGCTTCATGCTAATGGCAGAACTATAAAAGCAGACCGAGACATAATCGTAGGGAAAGAAGGAGGATTTTCTTCTTTTTCTTTGAGTTTAGATAACAAAGCAAATTTGATTGCAACCCGAAATATGTGGAATGTCAGAGCAAATGACCATGATCAAACTTCTAAATACTTCCAATACTCAGGCGACTATGGTTTTGTTAGTGGCGGTTTTGTAGCTTCTCAAATCAAACCTCTTAAATGGGGGGTTATGCCATATATATGGCCTTCTTATGGACCTCCTTATGGGCCTCCTACCCCTAGTCCTCAAAGTCGAGTTGAGCGAGCTGATAGTCTAAACTACTTGCTTGCAAAACTCAATGAAGGTGGAAAATCCAAAGCCGCCCCTTATAATTTGTCGCAAGATACTGTTGATAAGTATTTAAATATTTCAGGATCTAGGCATACTTGGAGCTGGTACAAAAGCGAAGTGGGGTCCTCTTGTGTTTGGTCTAATCAAGATTATATAACCCCGTTAGAAATGGACTGTATTCATACTTGGGTAACCAATAATAAACCCCAGTGGCTTAAAGAAGGATATTTGTTTATGGATATTGCTGAAATGAAAAATATTCCAGAATCTGTACCGACAAAACTAACTTATAATTATGTCATATACTCTAGTAATCCTCCAAATCCAGCTAGAATATATGGTAATACAGCGGATTCTCGCATCATCTATTGGTTTCCTAATGGTGCAGCTCAAGCTAGAGTGGTTACTCCCGATCGTGAGATTTATGGTATAATATATTCAGGTGGTATGTTCGATGTAGGTGGTAATGATAATATAAGAATCCACGGACAAATGCTTGCTGTAGATGGTGGCGCAATAAAAACTAATGGCGGTGGCATTGAGGCATGGCACGACAAAGAAGTCCTCTCTGACCTGGCCTCGCAAACCGGGATGATGGAAGGACCTGCTATTTCTGATCCTTCCACGGGAGAATCTTCAGAAAATGTGGAAATGGTTACCACTTATTCCTTGGTTAGTCCTTATTTGAATGTGGATACTAAGTCGCAATATTTGCAGGCTGATTTAATAGACACAGCTTCTGCTGAGCCTTTAGGACCTTCGGTGGTATTTGTGCCAAATTATGCTTTTGTTAAAAAAGATGAGAATTTAGAAGTTAGAGACATTATGGGGCGCACCAATGTGGATACTTTGTGGCTTTTTGGAGCTAGCAAGGAGTCATGTTCCATAGGCTTAGATTCATTGTATGGCGATGATTGGAGCATAGAAGGCACCCACCTAATTCGCTTTCGTTTGAGTTGCGGGGGCAAAACCAATAAGCATATCTTCTTTAGGGTTATTAGTGGCGACAAAGCTTCTATCCCCAAAAGTAGTGCCGTGGTTTTACCGCCTTCTAGCAGCAGTATGCAAGAAGTAGAACCTAGTAGTCCCAGTGAAGAAGCCAGTAGCGCCAGTGTTGATACTATAGCATACAGTAGCGAAAGCGTAGCACCTAGCAGTGCTAGTGCCCCATCTAGTAGCAGTGTAGCACCCTCTAGCAGTAGTGTAGCCGAGCCTTCTAGTAGTAGTGAGGCTGTGGAAGAATCATCCAGTTCTTTGGAGTTAATTGAGATTATAGGCTCCAATGCACCAGTTGATGGCATACAAGATGGTACTCATAACATATTCATCACAGTGCCTGGTTGGGGTAATAAAACTACAGGAACATTTAGGTGTAATGGAACTAAATCAAATACCACTATTAAAATTGATATTGGTGGGGTTACTGGAACTATTACAGGGTGGCATGGAACTGTCGCTAATGTTCCTGTAGATGTGATGGGCACCATTACCGTAACCAATGGTCCTGCAAATTGTTGGATAGATTGGTAACATGACCGCTCCCGCTTTACAACGCTTAGCCATTCTCGTGGGAGAAAGTGGAATTGCGCGCTTGGCGCAGTTGCAGGTGGCGGTGTTTGGGGTGGGGGGAGTAGGTTCTTGGGCGGCAGAGGCCTTGGCTCGCAGTGGGGTGGGGCATATAAGCTTGGTGGATAGCGATGTGGTTTGTGCCACTAACATTAACCGCCAATTACCCGCAGATTACACCACCATTGGGCAACCCAAAGTCCAAGTTTTAGCCCAAAGATTGCGTAATATTAATCCCCAGGCAAAAATCCAAGCTATACAAGCCTTTTACAGCGCCGAAAATCATCAAGATTTTCAAATATCCATTTTTGATTACATTATAGATGCCATAGATTCGGTTCCCAGCAAATTGCATATGTTACAAGAAGCTCATGCTCAAAAAGTGCCAATATTTAGTAGCATGGGGGCAGCCAACAAGTTCGACCCCACGCAAATTCGCCACGCCAGCATTTGGAAAACTTCGGTGTGTCCTTTGGCCAAAAAAATCCGCTACGAACTGCGGCAGCGGCATTTTTCCGGGGATTTTATTTGCGTTTATAGCA
>JAAZFC010000019.1 GCA_012511955.1 Fibrobacter sp.
GCATCTTGCTGAGCTTTTTTATCATTATAAGTGCAAGCAGGGTCAAAACTATAGACAGGGTAATACGAGGCCGCAATCGCAGCATAACCATCTATCCAAGATTGCCAGCCTCCTTTATCATCGGGGTTATTAGAACCCGTACAAGCGTCGGAGCCGTATAAATAAACTGCGCTGTAATAGCCGTCTTTAACTCGTCCATCCCGTGGCCAGCCCAAAGTATCAGTTATATAAGCAAAATCTTCGTCCAATCGTTGTAACATGGGTATAATCGAAGCCTCTGTAACTAGTGGATTTTTATTCGCTCCATGGTAGAAAGCCCAGTAATCGCCGTGATAAACGCCGTTAGCGGCTTTAGCTTTATTAAAACAACTGCCCTCCACATCTTTAGTGGGTTTATTGTAACTAACTCCCATGTCGCTGATATTATAATTCAATTTTTCATCATAGGTTGGCCAAATATAAGCTTCTCCTGCGGTCGCCCATGAAGTCATTAGCAATCCCCCCACACAAAGAGCCATAACCCTCTTTTTAAACATAAATAACCTCCAATGTTATATCAACAAAGGTATTCGTTATGATGATGTTTTACACTAGGGGCTCACAATTAGTGTGGAAATAAAATTCTACAAAAAAAGCCCGCTTTCTAGAAAATCGTCTAAAAAACGGGCTTTTATGGAGGTGACGGGAGTCGAACCCGTGTCCAAAATCGCATCGTCGTGCGCTCCTACATGCTTTCCCTTCGAATTTAAGTTCTCGCTTTGTGCTACGCCCAAGAAGGTCGGCGCAATCCAAAGCCAGTCTAGTAAATCTCGGACTCACCCCCAGACATGATAAAGTCCTATCCCGATTTTATGACTAAGCATCTCCCCCTACGGGATCGGGGTTGAGCTTAGTGCCGCTAATTTAAGCAGCTAGTGCGTAATTTTCGTTTGCACTTGTGTTTTTCAGGCTTTTTTACGAGGCCAACCTGCCCTCGGCATGCGACTTACGCTTCAGTGACCCTGTCGAAGCCAAAGCACCCCCTTCATCTATTTTCGAGCGCTTTGGTTGAGACAGGTCGACGAAAACAGCATGGACGTTGTTTTCGGACTTGAACCGCAGGTTTGAGCCCGCAGGGCAGAACTCACGGATGAGTTCTGTCAAGCCAAAGCACCCCCTGAGCATGAGATATTTGCCATCATGTCAAATTGCACCGCAATTTGCGAATGCGAACTGCTAGCTCAGAGAGCGAAGCAGCAAGCAACCAGTTGGCACAAAGGGTCTTATAAATATAACACAAATCAATTAAAATTGCACCTTTTACCATAATCTAGGTTGGCATATTACAAAAAAGAAAGCAGGACTATCAAGCCCTGCTAGTGAATTACAAGCTTAAAGTGTTTTAAGTAAGCCCTTCAAAAAAGTCGTTGCCTTTGTCGTCAACTAAAATAAATGCCGGGAAATCTTTCACCGTTATTTTACGCACTGCTTCCATACCCAACTCAGGGAAATCTAAAACTTCGTTAGAAAGGATATTATTTTGCGCTAAAATTGCTGCAGGTCCACCAATGGAGCCCAGATAAAAACCACCATTCTCTTTGCATGACTCTGTTACAGCTTCGGAACGATTACCTTTGGCCACCATGATCATAGAATAACCCAGACTTTGGAATTCTTTTACATAGGGATCCATACGGCTAGCTGTGGTCGGACCAAAACTTCCTGTGGGCATACCTTTGGGAGTTTTCGCAGGGCCGGCATAATACACGGGATGATTGCGGAAATAATCAGGCAATTTACCTTCTTTTTGTAGCATATCCCACAAACGACTATGGGCAATATCCCTAGCCACAATCATTGTACCATTTAGCGATAAACGCGTTTTAACAGGATATTTAGAAAGCTCAGCCAAAACTTCTTCCATGGGACGATCTAAATCTATGGATACCGGAGTATCAGCGGCACTTTCTTCGTAGCCTTCTAAAAAGCGTGCGGGATTATCTTCAAGCTTTTCGATAAATACCCCTTCAGCAGTGATTTTAGCTTTGAGATTCCTATCCGCAGCACAGCTAACAGCAATGCCCACAGGACAACTAGCTGCATGGCGAGGCGCGCGTATTACTTTAACATCGTGAACAAAATATTTTCCACCAAACTGCGCACCAATATCGCTTTCTTGAGCCATTTTTAAAATACGCTCTTCCCATACTAAATCTCGATAAACTCTCCCATTTTCATTTCCTGTGGTAGGCAATTCATCTAAATAACCCGCAGAAGCCATTTTCACAGTTTTCATGGTAAAATCAGCACTTAGTCCGCCAATAACTATGGCTAAATGATATGGTGGACAAGCTGCGGTGCCTAAAAACTTCAATTTATCGCGGAAAAACTTTTCTAATTCTGACTCATTTAACAAGGACTGAGTCATGGGATAAAGTAGAGATTTATTGGCGCTTCCTCCCCCTTTAGCCATAAATAAGAATTGATATTCATCTTCACCTTCAGCATAGATATCTATTTGAGCAGGTAAATTATTGCCTGTGTTTTTTTCTTCAAACATCGATAAAGGTGCAACTTGGGAATAACGCAAGTTTCTTTCTTGGTAAGCTTCAAAAACACCCTGAGAAAGTGCTTCACTGTCATCACCAGGCGTGAGTACCGCTTGCCCCTTTTTAG
Organism: Fibrobacter sp.; assembly: GCA_012511955.1. GTDB lineage: Bacteria > Fibrobacterota > Fibrobacteria > Fibrobacterales > Fibrobacteraceae > JAAZFC01. The sequence goes on from JAAZFC010000019.1 coordinate 2,656, forward strand.
CTATAATGGTAGCTGTTCCAGTATCTTGACAAGTAGGTAGTTCACCTTTTATAGCAACCACCTGGTTTTCCAACATATTACGAGCAACAAAGCGATCATTTGAGCTGGCTTCGGGATCTTGCAAAATTTTTTGTAATTGAGCCAAGTGGGCTGGTCTTAACTTAAAACCAATCTCCTCCATAGCTCGTTTAGCCAAAAAACTTAGAGTTTCAGACTCAACTTCTAATATTTTGCGCCCATTAAAATCAGAGACTTTGAGCCCTTTGTCAGAAATTTTAACATATTCTGTATTATCTTGCTCTATTTGTGTTAATTTTTCGTAAATAAATTCCATGGAGTACCTTAAGTTAAATTTACTCCATAAACTTACAAAATTAAACGGAGAAAAAAATGCGCGTAGAAATATTAGGTGCGTCTAACAAGCCAGAAAGGTACTCATATCAAGCCTTACAGCGTCTTAGAGAAAATGGACACGATGTTTTTCCAGTGCATCCTGCCATAGAAAATATAGAGGGAATAACCACTTTTAGCTCTTTAGAAGAGCTTCCTCAACCCATCGATATACTAACAATGTATGTAAATCCACAAATTTCTAACAAAAATGCTGAAAAAATTCTTACATTAAAACCTAAGCGGGTTATTTTCAACCCGGGAACCGAAAACTCCGGTCTGCAAAATCAATTAGAAGCTGCGGGCATTCGTGTCCAAGAAGCTTGCACTTTGGTTTTGCTGGCCACTAAACAATTTGAAAAATAAGAGAGGAACAATGAATATTAGAAACCTGCTTATAGCATTAACATTAAGTGCCGGAGTTGCATTGGCCGCAGATCCTGCCCCCGCCAAACCCGCACCAGCACCTGCCGCTCCTGCAAAAGCTGAAGCCGCACCAGCTCCTGCTGCTCCTGCAAAAGCTGAAGCTGCACCAGCACCTGTCTCTGAAGAAGTTGCTCCTGCACAAGCTGAAGCCGCACCAGCACCTGTCGCTCCTGCAAAAGCTGAAGCTGCACCAGCTCCTGCTGCTCCTGCACAAGCTGAAGCTGCACCAGCACCTGTCTCTGAAGAAGTTGCTCCTGCACAAGCTGAAGCTACACCAGCACCCGCCGCTGAAGAAGCAGTTCCTGCACAAGCTGAAGCTGCGCCAGCATCTGCCGCTGAAGAAGCTAAAGCTGAAGCTGTTGCTGAAGAAGCTGAAGCTGTTGCTGAAGAAGCAACCCCTGCAAAAGCTGAAGAAGCCACTGTTGAAGAGCCCCCTGCTCCTGAAGCTGTTGAAGTTGCAAAAGATGGCTCTACTGCCGCAGCAACTGCTGACACTGGTAAAGAATCTGTTATCGAAAACCCATGGGAATTTATAATCGTTACAGTAGCCTTTTTGGGTATCGTTGCAGCAATAATGTTCACTGGAAAATAATACTTTTAAATAAGACTAAAAAAAGCCCGGTAATACACCGGGCTTTTTCTTTTACATTTAAACTCATTCAGTCTTTTTTATCAAGCAAACTCTTTATAGATTGTAATTCTGAAAGTACAACTTTTTGAGTTTTCCTTTGTTCTGCAGCTCTTTTTTCTTGTTTAGGATTTTTATCACTTTCTGTTTTTTGCAACTGCAATCGTGCGCCTTCTATGGTATATTTTTCCATATACAACAAACGCTTTATTTTTTTTAATAATTTGATGTCTTTTTCTCTATAGTTCCTATTTCCAGCGCGATTTTTTAAGGGTTTAAGCATTGTGAACTCTTTTTCCCAATAGCGTAATACATGGGGGGCTAATTCTAGAATTTCAGCTACCTCAGAAATTGAATAATACTTTTTAGAAGCTTCCTTAGTTCCATACTTCATTTTAATTCCACACCTCAGCTTTAGGATCTCTATCCATAAGATCTTCTATGGCTGAAAAAGTTGGTTTATTCTTAAACAACACATTGTAAACTTCGTTAGTTATGGGCATTTCAACTTTTGCCACTTTAGCTAGCGCCACAGCACTTTTGCAAGTGGGGACACCTTCTGCAACCATATTCATAGTTTCTAAAACATCGTCGAGTTTTTTACCCTGCGCCACCTGTTCCCCTACATATCTATTGCGAGAGTGTTTACTCATACAAGTAGTGATCAAATCTCCCATTCCTGTAAGTCCAGCAAATGTACGTGGATTGGCTCCTAAAGCCTCCCCTAAGCGCGTGATTTCTGCTAACCCCCTAGTCATCAATGCACCTTTAGCATTGTCCCCCAAACCTAGGCCATCTAAAACACCAGTGGCTATAGCTATGACATTTTTAAGAGAGCCAGCTAACTCCACACCAATAGGATCATCTGCGGTATAAACTCGCAAAGATTTTGTGGTAAAAGCATTGCGCACCAAATCCACAGACTTACTATCTACACCAGAAGAAACTATGGTTGTTGGCACTCCTTGTACCACTTCTTCAGCATGGGATGGTCCTGAAAGCACTACTGCTTTTTCCAAAGTCAGCCAAGAAATTTCAGTCATTAAAACTTGGGTCATCCTTTGCAAAGTGTCTTCAGTAATGCCTTTAGACGCAGAGACCACCACAGGTATGAGATTAGGTTCAAAACGATTTATTTGTTTAGCTACCGAACGCATATATTGTGAAGGAACTACCAAAAGCAGCATTGAAGCCCCTTGTATCGCTTTTTCCATGCTTGTAGTAAACTTAACACCTAAGGGGATTTTTTTAGCAGGCAACTTTTCAGGATATTCTCTTTGGCTATTTAATAACTCAGCTTCATCTTCTGAATTAGTCCAAAAAACCACCTCATAACCATTTTCAAATAGGACCAAACCTAAAGCTAATCCCCAACTACCACAACCAAAAACAGCAATTTTCATCTTTTTCCTCTTCCAAAACGATTTTCAGTACCTTTCGCCAATCTAACCACATTTACTCTATGTTTATAAATTACAAATAATGACACGGCCCAGCCAACAATTAATAAACTAGGCGCTATATGGGCAAAAATAGAGGCTGGAAATGCATAACCTAAAGATAATAGCAAACCTAAAACTAAACATGCTATTATAGAAGCTAAAGAAACATATCCACTAGCTTTTGCAACTACCGCCCATGCAGTAAAGGCTAAAATGGCCGCTAAAGGGGCTAAAACCAAAAAGACCCCCATACCTGTAAGCACCCCCTTTCCCCCCTTAAAACCTGCGAATAAGGTCAAAGAGTGCCCTAAAATAACCAAAAGTCCTGCCGCTAATGGCAACCAAGTTATTTCAGGGGCTATAGTCATTGCCAAAAAAGGGGCTAACATTCCTTTACCCAAATCTACAATCATCACTGGAACAGCTGGTCCCCAACCAAAAACTCGGACTATATTTGTTAGTCCTGCATTTTTAGAACCGTGTTGACGAATATCAGTCTTTTTCCAGAGTTTGGACACCCATACTGCTGTGGGAATCGATCCCAGCATGTATGCTGTCACTAATGTAAGTATTATACTGTTCAAGTTCTTCATCCTTTCTTAGAACTAGGTCTCTTGTAAAATTAATCTTTAAAGCAGCCCCGTGCAAATCAAACTCTTCAAAAAACGCTTTTAATAAATGTCTTTTGTATGATTTATCTACTAATTTGGGCTGAGTACATTCTATGGATATCACTGGTGGATTTACTAAAATTTGGCAAGCTTTAGTCATGCGCACAGGCTTATGCTGCCGATTGGGATGTGGCCGCCTAGAGACTACTCTTTCAAAGACTTCTATTACTCTATCACGACCTAAAACTCTATAACTATTTGCATAAACACGCTTAATTTCTTGCAAAATACGGGGAACTCGCTGTCCCTCAAGGGCTGATATAGCGACAATAGGCACCCAACTGAGCATGGGCTCTTTTTCTTGTAATTCTTTAACCATAATTCCAAAACTTTTATGGTCTTTTTCAGGCAATATATCCCATTTGTTTAACGCTATCACTAAGCCTTTGTCAGCAGCGCGAATTTGCTCCATTATGCGGAAATCTTGAATCTCAAAACCCCTCAAAGCATCTATGACTAACACGCACACATCCGCACGGCGTATAGCTTCTAAACTGCGCATATTGGAGTAAACTTCTACTTCATCGGATACCCTGGCTTTCCTTCGTAATCCAGCGGTATCAGCCACGGAAAAAAGCTGTCCTTCCCACTTAAAAACCTCTTCAATGGAGTCTCTGGTGGTCCCAGGTTCTTCAGAAACCACAGCTCTTTCATAGCCAGTCATCTTATTGAGCAAAGTTGATTTCCCAGCATTGGGTCGCCCTAAAACAGCGAATTTTATGATCTTGCCTTGATCTTTTTGAGTTTTATTTTCAGGTAATAGAGAACTAACTTCGTCTAATAAACTAGGCATAGCCCAACCACTTAAAGCAGAAACCATGCGCGGTTCACCAAGGCCTAATTTCATAAACTCCCAAGATTCTGTTCTATCCTCTGGTTTTTCTGCTTTATTAGCTACTAAAATCGTCGGTTTTTCCATTTTATGTACTAAACGGGCAAACTGCAAATCTAAAGCTTGGGGCCCCACTCGTACATCAACCATAAATAAAACTAAATCTGCATCTGAAATAGCCGCAAAAATCTGTTGACGTACTGAATCTGCTAACTGATCTACACTATCATCCGGCAAAAAACCACCTGTATCTACAAGAGTAAAGTTTTTTTCTCGCCATGTAGCTACCTGATAATGCCTATCTCTGGTTACCCCTTCCCTATCAGATACCACAGCCGCTCTACGGCCTAAGATCCGATTAAACAAGGAAGATTTGCCTACATTAGGGCGTCCTACTATGCATAGGGTTGGTAAATTATTCACTAAGCTAATTTAGTTTTTTATAAACTAAATGTCTAAAAACATATTTGTATATTATTTGCATGGAAAAATTAAAAAACATTTTAGTGGTAGGTGGAACCCACGGTAACGAAATGACAGGAATAAGCCTATTACAATATTGGGCAAATAGCGATTATTTGCAAAGACCAGGTTTAAATATAGACACTTTACTAGCCAATCCTCAGGCAACTCAATTAGGAAGACGCTATGTAGATTACGATCTAAATAGAGCTTTCACCAAAGAACTATTAGATAAAAGCAATGAAACTCGCAGCGAAGATATTAAACGCGCTCGTGAAATCGCTGAGATTTACAGTGAGAATGGAAGCAAATTCTGGCCAGATATGGTTATAGATATTCACAACTCCACTGCAAATATGGGACAAACATTAATTATAAATAACCCCCACCCCATTACTCGTAGTATAGTAGCACATTTGGCTCAAGAATTTCCCATGGTGAAAATCCTCCAAGAGCCTATATTGGGAGATAATAACCCCTATTTGGCTTCTATTGGCAAACTAGATTTAACTGTGGAAATCGGGCCCCAGCCCCACGGCACTCTTAACGCCGATCTATTTTTTAGCACCGAAAAGCTTGTTCAAAGAGTTTTGGATTTAATAGTGCAATATAATGAGAATAAATTACCCTTGGCTAGCTTAGAAACAACTTATTTCGAGCAAAGCGATGCTGTGGATTATCCTCGGAACTCTAAACACGAATTAGATGCTATGATTCACCCAAATCTTTGGGGAGCAGATTACCAAGCTTTAGAAAAAGGGGCCAAAGTTTTTGTGGATTTTTCTGGAAATGCAATTCAGTGGAAGGGCGAAACTACTTGGCCATGCTTTATTGGTGAAGTTGCTTATTTAGAAAAGAAAATTGCCTTTATAAAAACTGATAAAAAAACGGCATTGTGGTAAAACGCAAAGAACTTTCAAACATTTGCTGAATTGTTAAAACAAAAAAAGCACCAGATTAATGGTGCTTTTTTACAAATTGTTTCAAATTATTTGGTTCTCATATAGGGGACTCTAACCTGATTAAAGTCTCTAACAAAATCCTTACTTTGGGGAGAAGCGTTAGTAGTAGAACCAACTACTTCACCTAAACAGTAGGTATAATCTTTTTGGATTACATCAACTTTAAGAATGTAAACTCCAGTAGCAATGCGACGGCCAAATTGCGAAAGTGGGTAAATGTTAATTCCAGCTCTCATCATTCCTGTTTTTACCGCAGGGCGACCATCAGGACAAGAGAGTGGTGCAGCTGAACCAGCTGGGCTTACTGTCTGAGACTCTTGTAATTGACGAATCTCCTCTTCACCTACTTCAGCTTGGTAGCGCGATACAAAGTTTCCAAAATGGTCATACAAAGACACATTAGCTTGGAAAGGTCCATCTACATCTAAGACTACAGCAAGACAGTTATTATCGAACTCACCTCTCTCGTTTTTACGAGTTTCGCAGTGAGCTACAGACATACTTTGTGGTGAATCGCCTTTATGTGCCCCAATCATTTTTTGGTTAATTACTTGACCATTTTCCAATGCTTTTTGAGAACCTACCACATAACCTGGGGTAGGTTCCCCAATCATTTGTTGAGGCAAGCCAAAACCATTGCGGTTAAGTTCTTCCATTTGCTCTGGGGTTAAGTTACTAGGATCTTCAGGATAAAGGGTTAAAAGAACTTCTCCTGTGCGATCTTTGGGCAATATCTGCCCTGCAGAACCAAGAGGATTATATGTTACAGACTCGCCATTAGGTCCAGAACCTGTTGCAATATGTGTAGTACCTGGCTCACCCACCAATGTTTCAATAGGTAAGGGAGGACTTTCGGGATTTTTATTTAAAGGCTCAATCTCTGTGTCTATCTTAGTAGCAGAAGCAGTGGTTATAGTACCCCAGTTCCAAGTATTAACAATGGCATTGTTGCGACTTTTAATGGGCGGTAACTGATCAGGAGGAGGGGGCATAAAAGTATGCGGCTCATCTATTTTATAGAAATTAAAAGCTAAGGAATCACCAAAAGACATAGCCACACTAGGTACTTGACATCCACCCGCGATTTCTGCTTTAGTACAATAGTGACCATTGAGCTTATAAACCATGTCAGTTCCTTCTTTACCCACTAGCTCAAAAGAATTAACCACTATACCCATGGTATCCATGGCAGTACCTTGATTACCTGGCTTAATAACTACAATGGGGAAATAATTGACCCCAGGCTGAGCGCCGTTAATTAGCCCTACTGACTCCTCATGTAGCTCGGTAGATAAAAAGAGATATAAATCATCACCTTCGCGTTCAGCTTTTTTGATGCGAGGAGCTCCAAACATAGGCGTACTTACTTCAGCCATGGTGGTGGTTATGCGCAAATTAGAGCCATCAGTTTGACGGTCAGCGTAGAAGAAATGCAAATCGTGCTTAGAGCGCTCTTCCCAACCATATCTCGCTGCTATTTCAGCCATGGGAATACGGGCTTCGGCGGGTAAGTGGGTTCCACCTAAGTCAACTTCTAACATTCCATCAATAAAGATCCACATATCATCATCACCGGAAAAAGAGAAAGTATCGGTAGAATTATAAGTAAACTTGGTATAACCCATTACAGTAAAAGCGTAGTTGTGCCAACGCGCTTCTGCGCCAGGGATACCATTTGCCACTAAACTAAACGCCGCATCTGGGTTTCTGGGACCACCAGCATTTAAATAATTCTGACAAAGTAGCCTTTCTTCTGAATTAGCTCCCCCAGCCTCACCTATCCCACCAGTTCTTTCCCATTCCTGGGGCCAGCTATCTGGCAAACCACCATAAGGTGGACACCATAAACTTAAACTTTGCTTACCAAAATTTGGTCGGCTAGCATCTCCATGGAGGGAATCTAAAGGAAAGTAAGCATTATGTTCCATTTCTCTGGAGTCAATCATATATGTGGAAGTTCCAGGAATCAATCTCAAAGTCATCAAATCTTCTATGCGCATGTTTACCCCAGGTACATCTTGATACCAATGATCAAAATTTTGACTATTGCATAGCTCACCTACAGAATTCCATTGAGGGTTTTTTACAGGATACCAAGTGTAGGGATCTTCAGGATCGGGTTTAACCAGCTCTTGAGCCACCATTCCGCGAGTAACATAAACAGGATCTTCCCAGTTAGCGTCGGCTTGTCCACCGCAAATGGCATTAGCCACATGCTTATGCCCTTTAAATACTCCCCCTGCGTATCCATAACTGGCAGCCACGGCAGGATTATAACCAGCACAACTAGTTAAGGCCTTATACTCACCATAATAAGCTTGGGGTCTTTCTCCACAAGGAAGGCCATCTTCGCAAGCAGAATATTTGGGGCTATAGCCTTCTTCGGGCAACATATCGAATGGTGGGTTATTTTTTCCAAAACAAGTACTTTGAAAAGGAGGGGTAAATCCAGTAACGGTATGGGGAAAAGTCCCACTTTCAAAACTAGTTTGCATGTGTTGTGCCCGGTCATCAAAATTTTCAAAATCCGGATGGTTTGGTTGGAAATCCCTAATAATAATGTCAAACTGCATAATCTCAGGTAACTGTGCCCAAGACATGGCTGCAAGTATTGCCAGGAACAAAAAAAGCTTTTTCATGGGTTTCTCCGTAAAATAAAGCATAAAACAATAACTCTGTGCATAATATATTTTATTATGCTAAAAATGCACTATATATAATTTAATTTATAATCAAACAAAATATTAAAAATAAAAAACTTAAATTATCTGTACATATATGTAAACAAGGTAAACAAATGGGAACACCACACTATCCTACCCCTGCAACTCTTATAATTGGGCTATTACTCAGAAGTTCTAAACAATACGAGAATATTAAGTCTGAATTAATTCAGCATTATGGCGCTTTAAAGTCAGAGCTTCCCCCTTTTGAGTTTAAATGGACCTCTTATTATCAAAAAGAACTAGGTGCAAAGCCTTGGCGCGCCTTTTTGGCTTTTGAAAATTTGGTTGAGAGAACCACCATTGCCGAAACTAAGCTGTTTACCAACAAAATAGAAGAAGAATGGAGTGATGAGCAGGGGCGCACTGTAAATTTAGATCCTGGACTGATAACTTTAGGTCAACTATTTTTAGCCTCTACCAAAGATCAAAGACAAAGAGTGTATTTAAAAAAAGGTATATATTTAGAGCCTACTTTATACTTCCAAAATGGTGAATTTCACCCCTTTGAATGGACCTATAGAGACTACCAAAGCGTAGAATATCGGAAATACTTCAAAAAAGCCCGTAATGACTTAGCTGAGCAGTTAAAAGAGCGTAAATTAACTTAATTATTTTTTAACTTGAGTTTTTTATTAATTTTGTGTGATGAATATTAGTGTAAAAGCAAGCAAACCCGCTGACCATAGTGTTGAAGTATTATTTTTATCTCGAAAAGACATCCACCCCCAAGTTGAAGAGTTTTATACTCTTCCACAAAATGATGCTAAAAAAAATGATTCTGACATCAAGGGCGTAAAGCCATCTCACGGAGATATTTCAATAATTGATGGCTATCTTCGCATATATATTGATTTTAATGCAGATAAAAACCTTTCTAATTTCGAAAAATTTCGCTTAGCTGGATTTAACATCGCCAAAACAGCGCAAAGCAAAAAAATAGACAAGCTTTTTATAATGCTTGAAAACTGTGGAGAAGCAGAATTTCATCAATTATGTTTAGGGTTTTATTACGGTTCATACAATTTTGACAAGTATAAATCTGCTAGCTCCAAAACCATAGAAAGCGCGCTTAGCGTGGTAACATCAAAAGAGCAATGCGCAACCTTCGAAAAAAGTTTAAGAAAAGCCCACAAACTAATGAACCACATTGACTTAGCACGCAACCTAGTCAATGAACCGGGTTCTGATTTTACTCCCGCTGATTTTGTAGAAAAAGCTAAAGAATTAGCCCAAAAGCAAGAGCTAAAAATCACTATTCGCGATGAAGGACAATTGGAAAAAGAGTCTTTTTATGGTTTGCTTACTGTGGGCAAAGGCTCCCCCCACTCCCCAGCTATGGTAACCCTAGAATACAGACCCAGCAATGCTGTGAGCGATGTACATTTGGGTATAGTAGGCAAAGGCTTGACCTTTGATACGGGAGGAATTTCCATTAAGCCTTCCACGGACATGTGGGAAATGAAAATGGATATGGCTGGAGCTGCAGCTACCTTGGCAGCCATGGGCGCTATTGCCGAAGCTAAAATCCCCCTCAATGTTACCGCGGTTTTGTGCATAGCCGAAAACCGGCCCGGGCGCAACGCTGTTTTACCCGGAGATATTTACACCGCCAAAAATGGTAAAACCGTTATGGTGGATAACACCGATGCCGAAGGGCGTTTAGTGCTCACCGATGGGCTTTGGGAAGCCGGCCAATACGGAGTTACGCATTTGGTAAACTTAGCCACTTTAACCGGTGCTATAATCCGCGCTTTGGGCGAGCAAATTGCCGGGTTATTCTCAAATTCTCAACAATTTACCGAACAAATAATGAGTTTAGAAAGCACTAGTGGTGAAAGTTTTTGGCCCATGCCTATGCCCAAAGAATATGCAGAAAGTTTAAAAGACAAGGTGGCTGACCTCAAAAACATAGGCGGCATTGCAGGTTCTATCACCGCCGCACTATTTTTACAAGAATTTATCCCTGCCAATGTACATTGGGCACATTGGGATATTGCAGGAACCGCATTTAATACCAAAAAATGGAAATATTACGAGCACGGTGGCACAGGTTTTGGGGTACATACATTGGTACAATTAGCACAAAACATGGCACAAAGTCCCCAAGATTTTCCCCCTTTAACTTCACAAAAAGATGAAAGTGATGACTGAGGATTATATCGCCATTATTAGCGCTGACGATGCTTTGGCTCACGCTTTAGCTAGTTCACTGCGTCGTTTAGGGGTATTTAGCCAAGTTTTCGCCCCCACCGTCAAAATTGACCAATTACAAAAAGCTTGTGGAGTGATTTTTGCCCAAGCATCCCTATCAAAAACCTGCTCTCAAAGCGATTTTGATTTACCGTACATTGTATTAGAAGAGAACAACAAGCAAGTTCTGGAAAGCTTTGTAACTAAAACAAAATGCCCTCGCAATTGGAATATGAAAGCGTATTTACCCATAATTTCTGAGCGCATAAAAGAAATTGTAGGCGAGCGGTCCGTGTTTTTGTTGGTTTCTGGCGGGGTGGATTCCACCGTAGCCTTTGTTTTGCTCAACAGAGTGCTAGGTACAGAGCGAGTTTTAGGCTTGCATATAGACAACGGTCTAATGCGCCACAACGAAAGTCAAGAAGTTCAAGATTTTTTAAGCAAAGAACGCATTAATAACCTTCAAGTTGTGGATGCCAGCGCAGAATTTTTAAAAAAATTAAAAAATAAAGTTGCTCCCGAAGAAAAAAGACAAATTATTGGTGCGGAATTTCTCAAAGTTAAAGACAGAGAACTCGCCAAGCTAAATTTGGACCCTCAAAAATGGATGATTGCCCAAGGTACTATTTACCCAGATATTGTAGAAAGTGGTGAATTTAATAACGAAGATTTAGTTAAAACTCACCACAATCGAGTGGCTGAAGTCTATGATTTAATGGAGCAAGGCTTGCTTTTGGAGCCTTTGGCGGAGTTATATAAAGATGAAGTTCGCTGGCTAGGTGAAGAGCTGGGTATTCCCCATCACTTGGTGTGGCGACATCCCTTTCCAGGGCCAGGTTTGGGAGTGCGTTTGCTATGCTCCCATGGTAACTTTCAAGACAAACTTAATATAGATGAAGTGCCCCAGCTTCAAGAGTATTTAGATCAAAAAAGCATTGATGTAGAACTTTTAGCCCTGCGCAGTGTGGGTGTAAGCGAAGAAAAGCGCACTTACGCTCAGCCTTTACTGATTAATACTCAAATGAGTTGGGAGCAATACGAAAAGCTTTCCACAGAAATATTGCAGAAGTTTCCCGTTATAAATAGAGTGGTTAAACTCATAGGGAAAAGCTCGGCGGAAACATTCCGTATCAAGGAGCAGTATTTGCAAAAAAATGATTTAGATATTTTGCGGAAAATTGATGAAGTTTGCACTGATTTTTTATATGCTGAAAACCTATATGAAGAAATATGGCAAATGCCAGTGGTTTTGCTACCCCTAACTTTGGATAAAAAGCCAGTAGTGGTTTTGCGACCAGTGGAATCCACTGATGCTATGACTGCGAAGTTTTGTCAAATACCTTTACATTTACTAGATAAATTATGGGTGCAACTACAAAATATCGGAGTGGGCGCTGCCTTTTATGACATCACCCATAAACCACCAGGTACCATTGAATGGGAATAAAAAAAGCTGAAAAAGCAATAATTGTAGGAATAGCTACTCCAGGGATTAGAAACTGGCAAGCCCAAGAACACTTAAATGAGCTAGCACGCTTGGTAGAAACCGCTTCTGCCCAAGTGGTTAGGCATTTTATCCAACGACTTAGGGCTTTTAATGCCGCCACCTTAATTGGCAAAGGAAAAGTAGAAGAGATTTTTGAACACTGCCAAGAAGTTGAAGCTAAATTGGTGGTTTTTGACGATGATTTAAGCGGTTCTCAGGTGCGAAATCTTGAAAAAATGATGCCAGGCATTAAAATCTTAGATAGAACGGGAATTTTCTTGGATATTTTTGCCCGCCACGCCCATACTGCCGAAAGTCGTATTATGGTAGAAATTGCTCAACTAGAATATTCCATGCCTCGTCTAACCCGTGCTTGGACGCATTTAAGCCGCCAAGTAGGTGGAATCGGTACTAGAGGTCCTGGGGAAACGCAATTAGAAGTGGATAGGCGCAATATTCGCAAACGCATCAAAGAACTTAAAAAAAGATTGAAGAAAATAGAGTGCACCAGAGAAATGCAAGCAGAAAACCGCTACGACACTTTTCATATAGCGGTGGTAGGTTATACCAATGCGGGTAAATCCACCTTAACCAACCAGCTTACCGATGCAGAAGTCCTAGTTGCAGATAAGCTTTTTGCCACCTTAGATGCCACCACTAGACAAATATTTTTGGATCCTCATAAAAAAGCTATTCTCTCTGATACAGTGGGCTTTATTCGCAAACTCCCCCACCGCTTAATCACCACTTTTCGCAGCACTTTAGGGGTAGCTAGCTCGGCTGATTGCATTTTAGAAATACTAGATGCCAATGCTCCAGACTACAAAGAGCATTTAAAAGTTACCCAAAGCACGCTGAAAAACTTGATTCCAGACGATATTCCTAGAGTTAGGGTATTTAATAAGATTGACTGCATAGATGATAACCGTCACGAAGAGCTTAAAATCAACTACCCCGAAGCTATTTTGATTTCTGCCCAAGAACAGATAGGATTTGCCGAACTCAAAGGCAGTTTAAATAAGGTTTATGATCGCTGGAAAGCTCAGCGAGAAAATGATATGCTCGAACAACAAGAAAATGATAGTTTATGGTAATGAACAAGATCAATGGTAAAACCCAGATATTAGCCGTTATTGGAGATCCTATTGCACACTCCTTATCTCCATTAATGCACAATGCCTTAATCGCCAAATTGAATTTAGATGCAGTGTATATACCTATAAATTGCCCTGCTGATAATCTGTCTAATCTTATAAATTCTCTGCGGGAAATTAATTTTTCAGGGGCTAATTTAACCATCCCTCACAAAGAAAAGGCAATTTCTTTAGTGGATAAACTCAGCCCCATAGCGCAGTTTATGGGCAGTATAAACACAATTTATTGGGAAGATGACAAACTATGTGGAACCACCACGGATCCCTACGGCGCTTTAACAAACTTGAGAGAAGAAGGAGTGAAATGGGAGAATAAAAACATTGCTATTTTAGGAAATGGCGGCGCCGCTCGTGCCTTAGCTTTTGCTTTGCTTTCTGATGAAAAATCTCCTATTCAGAGTCTAAAGATTTTCGGCCGCAACCCCCAAAATATCGCTGATTTATGCCAAGACTTACAAAATGCAAATCTGAACAACCAAGCAAGTCTGGATTATGCTCCCTTAAATGATTTTAATAAATTTAGCGAAGATATTAATCTTATTATAAATACTACTCCTGTGGGCATGGCCCCAAATTTAGATCAAAGTCCCATAAAAGCCGAAGATATATATCCTGACCAAGTGGTTTACGATATTGTCTATAACCCTTTGCAGACCAAGCTTTTGCAAGACGCTAAAAGTCGTGGAGCGCAGACAGTAACTGGCTTAGGAATGCTAGTACATCAAGGAGCACTGAGCTTTAAACACTGGTTCCCCCATGCAGAGCCAGATATAAAGACCATGTTTGACCAACTTTCTCAAATTTGAAACTAAATTAATATCATGAAATTTAAAAGCGATAAAAATATTTGGCTCACAGGCTTTATGGCCACTGGGAAAAGCCGCGTGGGTGCTGAAATAGCTCAAAAACTTAAGCGCCCATTAATAGATACTGATAAGCTTATAGAACAAAGAGTTGGCATGTCTGTGGCTGACTTTTTTGATGCAAAAGGCGAAGTAGAATTCCGCAAAACTGAACTTGCTGTTATAAGAGAATTATGCCAAAACACCAACCAAGTGATTTCTTTAGGTGGCGGTTCTTTAACTATTCCCGGAGTAGCACAGCAAATCCACGCCAATGGTATTCTAGTGGCGCTTTACGCAACCCCCGAAACCCTTTCGGAGCGCATTGGTCGCAAAGACACCCGACCTTTAATGGCAAATTTAAGCCCAGAAGAACGCCTAAAAAAAATTGAAACTATGCTTTTAGAAAGAGCTCCCTACTATGCCGAAGCGGATTTTCGCATGGAAAGTTCCGAAGATATCAAAGTGCATCGGGTGGCAGCTCATGTTTTAGCCACCCTTCAAGTATGGGCCCATAAAGCCATGGAAGTACGAACCAGTTCTGGGGAACGCTACCCAATTTTTATAGGATACGATTGGCTAGATGATTTTGATATTCTTTTGCATTCTCTAGAATTAGCACAGACTCATAGCTTTTTGCTGGTTAGTGATAAAAATGTGGCAAATAAGCAAAAAAAGTTGCTTAAACATCTAAAAGCTCGCGCTAAACATTGTCCTGTTTTTACTTTTATACCTGGCGAAAATCAAAAAAACTTAAAATCTCTCAATAAGTTATACACTTATATGCTCAAGAGAGGGTTTACTCGCAAATCATGTTTATTACAATTTAGCGGTGGTGTGGTCGGTGATATGGCTGGTTTTGGCGCCGCTACCTATCAGCGTGGCATTCCTTTTATCCAAATCCCCACCACCTTGCTTTCCATGGTGGATAGCTCTGTGGGCGGCAAGATTGCAGTTAATCATCCCGCGGGCAAAAATATGATTGGGGCTTTTTACCAACCCAGAGCTGTGCTTATCGACCTAAAGGTTTTAGAGACCTTAGATGATGCCGAATACATTGCGGGTTTAGCTGAAATCGTTAAATATGGTATTATATATGATAAGGAGTTTTTTGACTATTTAGAAAGCCATGCCGAAGCCCTTATGCAACGCAGCACTGAGCATTTACAACATATTGTCAGACGCAGTTGTGAAATCAAAGCCGATGTGGTTAGTCAAGATGAAAAAGAGCAAGGATTGCGCGCAATTTTAAACTATGGTCACACTTTTGGACACGCCATTGAAAAAATGACTAATTACGAGAGGTTTAGCCATGGTATGGCGGTGGGAATTGGTATGCGTGTGGCAGGCAGAGTAGCTACTTTATTAGGAAAATGGAGTGCTGCTGAAGAAGAAAGGCAAAATGTATTATTAGATCGCTTTAGCATACCCCGTAGTTTTGTTGTGGATCCACAAGTGGCTTGGAATGCCATGGGAGTGGATAAAAAGAATGACTCAGAAAATAGAGTTTATATTTTACCTACATCCATTGGAAAAGTTGAAAAAGTATTAAATGTACCCCAAGACATAATAAATCAAGCTTGGGAAAGTATTAACGGAGAATAAAATGTCTGTACTAGTAACTGGTGGAACGGGAGCCTTGGGCTATCATTTGCTTTCTATGCTTACCAAAACCAAAGGTAAATTACACTCTTTTAGCGATGAACCCCCCTTTCCATGGCAGGTGTGGAAACATGTGGAGTATTATTCTGGGAACTTATTAAACTACAAAGAAATATTAGAAGTTTTGCAAAAAACCAAACCCAAAGAAGTCTATCATTTAGCTTCACAATCTAGTGTGGGATTATCTTATACTCGCCCTTATGAAACACTATCTACCAATATTTTGGGAACCCAAAACTTATTAGAAGCTATTAGGCAAACCGTACCTAAAACCAAGGTGTTATTAGTGAGTTCTGCTGAGGTTTATGGACGGGGGACTTTGGGCTATTTAGGTGATAAATTCACTGAAGATACTCCCCCCAACCCTATCACTCCTTATGCAACATCTAAAGCCAGCATGGAGCTTTTAGGAAACCAGTATGCCCATGCTTATGATATGCACATAGTTACCGTGCGTCCTTTTCATTTTACCGGCCCAAACCATTCCCGCCGTTTTGCATTGGCCTCCATGGCCTATCAGTTAATACAAATCAAACAAAATCGCGGTGAACCTGTGCTTTTTACAGGCAATTTAGATATCACCAGAGATGTTGTAGATGTTCGGGATTTAGCCCGCGCCATGGTTATGGTTATGAATTCTTCTGAACCCACTGAAACCTATAATGTTTGTGGCGGTAATTCCTATACCTTGCGAGGAATGTTAGAGCTACTGTTTCAATTTTCTGGGATTTATGCGGAAACTCGCGTGGATCCTAACCTAGAACGCAGCAATGATATTCCTATTCTCATAGGTTCTCCACAAAAAATCATGGATGCTTTTAGCTGGAAACCCATGATTGGTGTAGAGGATAGCCTAGAAGATTTGTACAACGAAATGCAGCAAAGGATTCGCCAAGAAACTAAAAAGCGGTAATCCATCGGTAAAGTTTTGACTTTTATCACAAATCAGGGTCTTTTTGTGATTTTTTTAGTGTCAATAGCTAATTTTGTCCCATGGAAACAAAAACCCAAGCAGTTTACTCTGAAAAGCTGTTAACAATAGCTAAAGCTCCTTCCCATCGCGGGGCTATTTTTCAGATGGAAGCCGATGATAAAGGCTTAGTTTTAATAGAGTCTAAAGTACAAAGTCTTAAGATTTACATTTTGGTAGATCCCGATCAAGATTTTACCTTAGAGTGTCGTTTTTTCACTTATGGTGGTCCTGTTTTTACCGCTTTAGCTGAAGAATTTTGTAATAACAGTCAAGGAAAAATCGTTGAAGATTTGCTTAAAATTACGCCAGAAATTATCGAGCAAAACTTACGAGATAGCCCTGACATTCCCGCACTACCCTTAAATAGCCCTGAGCTTAAAGCATTGGGCCAGATAATACAAAACCTTGTGGATAGTTATCCCGATAAAAAGCAAGCTGCTTTGGCCACCAAAGCTATTCGCGCCAATGCTAATTTTAGAATGCATACCGCCGAAGGCCGTGAACAGTCAGACAAAGAATGGTTTAATTTAAGTGAAGTAGAAAAGCTACGCGCCATAGAAACTACCCTGGACGAAAGAGTGCGACAAGCTCTGCAAATGGACGGTGGTGATTTAGAAGTTTTAGACTTAGTAAACGACACCAAAGTAATAATACGCTATCATGGGAATTGTTCTTCTTGTAGTGCTGCCATTGGCGGCACATTGATTTTCATAGAAAATCAGCTGCGAGAAAATGTTTATTATAATCTCACTGTAGAGCCCGAACCCATGGACTGGATGATGTAAATGAGTGATATAGATTTTAATAGTCCCTATAAATATGGTTTCACTACAAATATTGAAAATGAATCCTTTGAAAAAGGCTTAAATGAAGATGTTATACGCAGAGCTTCTGCTATTCGCAAAGAACCGCAGTTTATACTTGATTTTAGATTAAAATCTTACGAAAAGCTTTTGTCCATGGAGCAACCTCGTTGGGCACATTTAGATTTTGATCCTGTGGATTTACAAGATATTGTTTATTATTCCGCTCCTAAAATGAAAAAACAATACGATTCCATCGAAGATGTGGATCCTGAACTACTCGATACCTTTGAAAAGCTCGGTATTCCCCTAGACGAACAAAAACGCTTGGCCAATGTAGCGGTAGATGCGGTTTTTGATAGCGTTTCCATTTTTACCACCCATAAAAAGAAGTTAATGGAGCATGGGATTATTTTTTGTTCTATCAGCGAGGCCATACAAGAATATCCAGAACTTATAGAACAATATATGGGCAGCGTGGTCCCCCCTGGAGATAACTATTTTGCCGCATTAAACAGTGCGGTTTTTTCGGACGGAAGTTTTGTTTATTTGCCCCCAGGGGTTAAAAGCCCCATGGAATTATCCACTTATTTCCGCATAAACAACGAAGAAGCAGGACAATTTGAACGCACTTTGATTGTGGCCGCCGAAGGAGCCGAAGTTAGCTACTTAGAAGGTTGCACCGCTCCTGAATTCTCTTCAAATCAACTGCATTCCGCCGTGGTAGAATTGGTGGCTTTGGACGATGCTTCCATAAAATACAGTACGGTGCAAAACTGGTACGCAGGGGATAGAGAAACTGGTCAAGGAGGAGTATATAACTTCGTGACAAAACGAGGCTTATGCGAAGGCAAAAACTCCCATATTAGCTGGACCCAAGTGGAAAGCGGATCGGCTATTACCTGGAAATACCCCTCTTGCATTCTCAAAGGCGACCATAGCCGCGGTGAATTTTATTCAGTGGCTGTTACCAACGGCAAAATGCAAGCAGACACTGGCTCCAAGATGATTCATATTGGCAAAAACACTAAATCCACCATTATTTCTAAGGGAATAAGCACCAATCAAAGCACAAATGTATATAGAGGCTTGGTGGATGTGCGGGCCAATGCCGAAAATGCGCGCAATTTTACCGAATGTGATTCTATGCTTATAGGTTCTGAAGCCAGCGCGCATACTTATCCCTATATTAATGTGGCCAATTCTACTTCTATGGTGGAACACGAGGCCACCACTAGTAACATTAGCGCCGATCAGCTTTTTTACTTACAAAGCCGGGGAATCGACGAAGAAGATGCCATTTCTACGGTGGTAAACGGCTTTTGCAACGATGTGTTTCTCGAGCTGCCAGGGGAATTTGCGGCGGAAGCAGGACAACTTTTGGCAATTAAATTAGAAAACAGCGTAGGTTAAAGGAATTTTATGCTTAATATCGAAGATTTACAATGCAGCTTAGAAGATGGCACCCAAATATTAAAAGGCTTATCTTTACAGGTAAAACCTGGTGAAACTCATGCAATTATGGGCCCTAACGGATCTGGAAAAAGCACTTTGGCCCGAGTTTTGGCTGGACACCCCGCTTTCACTGTAACTGGTGGTAAAGCTGAGCTTGCTGGGGAAAACCTTTTTGATTTTGAGACATCTGAAAGAGCTAATAAAGGTTTATTTGTGGGTTTTCAACACCCCATTGAGATTCCCGGAGTAAAAAACGCCGACTTTATACGCTTAGCTGTGGATTCTAAACGAGCTTTTTTAGGTCAAGAAAAAATCGAAGATGAGGAATTTCAAGAGCTTTTAGACAAAAACCTCAATATGCTGCAAATGGGAAAAAGCTATGTGGAACGAGGTCTCAACGAAGGTTTTTCGGGGGGCGAAAAGAAGCGCAACGAAATTTTACAAATGGCCATGCTAGACCCCAAAGTAGCTATACTAGATGAAACCGATTCAGGGGTAGATATAGATGCTCTACGCATTATTTCTGAAGGCATAAATACCCTGATGACCCCGCATAAGTCCATTATTTTAATCACTCATTATCAAAGATTATTAGACTTGGTAAAACCAGACTTTGTGCATGTGCTAAGCCAAGGAAAAATCGTCAAAAGCGGTGGCTCGGAATTAGCTTTAGAGTTAGAAACCAAGGGCTATGATTGGTTAGTGAAATGAGATTAAAAGATTTAACAAAAATTGAGTCTTGGAACTATGTCCCTTTGACCATAAAAAAAACGGTTCAAGCGGAACTTTCATTAAAAGAGGACATTTCTTGTCCACTAATCCCCCACTGGGACGAATATTGGGAAAGTGAAAAGGACTTTAGCGCTTTGGCTGCGGTAAATAACTCTAGCCCTTTAATGAATATTAACGACGAACTTGTGGTGGATTTTAGCCACAAAACTCATCAAGTGATAATTGCTCCAGCTAATAAAAAATCCACTTTAATAATTCCCAGCCAAGATGCCAAAAATTTCGGCAATAAGCGCTTAGATATTTTAGTAGAAGAAAACAGCGAACTTTTGGTAATACACCCAAGTATTTTAGAATTTGAACTTCCCCAACTTATGCACTTGCATTTTTATGTGCAAAAACAAGCCCAAGTGGAGTATGTTGGCGTAAACATGGGAGGCGTGCAACGTTTGAATTTGCGTGCTTATATGCAAGGCGAAAACAGTAATTTCAACTTGCGCCACCTGGGTGTGAATAGAAAAACTGAACAAAACCACTTGTTTGTCGCCATGGAACACGAAAGTCCACGAAGTACAAGCAATCAGTTGATTCGCACTTTACAAGAAAATAAAAGCTTGTTTAGTTGCGACAACATTGTGCATATTCCCAAAAACATCACTGACTGCGAAGCTCATCAAACCATCAACTCTCTTTTGCTTAGTGGTTCGCCCAAATCCATGACTAAGCCCACTATGCTTATATACAATGAACAGGTGCAAGCTAGCCACGGCAATACCATTGGTAGCCTAGATCCTGAAATGCTTTTTTACTTGCTCAGCCGGGGAATGGATTTAGATTCTGCCCGTAAAACTTTGATGCGTGCTTTTGCCCACGAAGTTTTTATGAATTTACCCTATCATAAAGTGTTAAAAAGCTTAGAAACCCAAGTTTTGGAGCGTTTGTAATGACTTTACGAGCCCAGTTCCCCATGCTTAAAGCTCAAGGGGAAAAACCTTTGGCTTTTTTGGATAGCGCTGCCACCACTCATAAGCCCAAAGCAGTTATAGATGCTCTTAATTCCTTTTATAGTGAACATTATAGCTCCGTAAAAAGAGGAAATTACCAACTTTCTGCCCAAACTACTCAACAATACGAAAATGCGCGTCAAACTGTGGCTGATTTTTTCCAAGCACAGTACCTAGAAGAAATTATTTTCACCCGTGGCACCACAGAAAGCATAAATTTAGTGGCATGGTCATGGGGGTTGGAAAACCTTGAAAAGGGAGATGAAATTATCATTTCAGCCCTGGAGCATCACGCCAATATTGTCCCTTGGCAGCTAGTGGCCCGACAAAAAGGTGCCAAGATCAAGGTTTTACCCTGCGATGATTCTGCCAATTTGCAAATTGAAATATTACCAAAATTATTAAATGCCAAAACTAAAATGGTGGCGGTGAATCACATTGCTAACAGCACTGGAACCATCAATCCCCTTACAGAAATCATCGCTTTAGTGCGCAAACACAGCTCAGCATTAGTTTTAGTAGATGGCGCACAGAGTGCCCCGCATATCCCCGTGAACTTAACCGCCTTGGATGTGGATTTCTTCGCTTGTTCGGGACATAAAATATACGGTCCCACTGGCATAGGTATGCTTTACGGCAAAAAGCATTTATTAACAGCAATGCCCCCTTGGCAAGGCGGCGGTGAAATGATAGAAAGCGTTAACTTTGACCACACTAGCTTTGCAGAAGTTCCTGATCGTTTTGAAGCGGGAACTCCCAATATAGCTGGGGTGCTTGGTTTCAAAGCCGCCCTTGAATGGGTTAAATCTGTTGGCATTGAACGAATTGCAAGCATTGAGAAGCATTTATTAGATGAAACTTTAAGCAAATTGCAAAGATTAGATGGTTTTAAACTACTTGCCCACCCCAAAAATCTTTCTTCGCTCTTAAGTTTTAACATAGAAGGCATAAATGCCCACGATGTGGCTATGATTTTAGATGAGGAAAATGTCGCCGTACGGGCTGGACATCATTGCGCCCAACCTGTGATGGATAGATTTAAACAAAGCGCCACTTTAAGGGTAAGTTTTGGTGCTTACAATGAAAGCTGGGAAATAGACAGATTAATATCTGCTTTGCAACGCAGCATAAATCTTTTTAAATAATTTTAAAATAATCGCTTTTTACCCTTGCCATAATAAAATAAGCTTTCTATAATTGAAGTCACTTCGCGGGAATAGCTCAGCTGGTAGAGCA
Organism: Fibrobacter sp.; assembly: GCA_012511955.1. Lineage (GTDB taxonomy): Bacteria > Fibrobacterota > Fibrobacteria > Fibrobacterales > Fibrobacteraceae > JAAZFC01. The sequence continues at coordinate 24,729 of JAAZFC010000019.1, forward strand.
TAACCTTGCCAAGGTTAGGGTCGGGAGTTCGAATCTCCTTTCCCGCTTAAAAAGACTCGTCAAAAACGAGTCTTTTTTTTTATCTCGTTTTTATTAATACAAATCATTTGCATTTATTTCTTCTAAGATGTAAATTGCAAAAGTGAATAAAACAAATACTATCTCCGCTCCTTTTTCTGAACGCCTAATTTATCCTTTATTTGCACTTTCTGGAATTTCCGGATTAATTTATGAAGGTACTTGGGCTCGTTACTTAAAATTATTTCTCGGCCATTCTAGCTATGGACAAATTTTAACCCTATGTATTTACATGGGCGGTCTAGGCATTGGTTCTTTTATTGCATCACGCACCCTTAAATATGTTAAGAGACCTTTGCGAGCTTACGCTATTACCGAATTTGCCATCGGAATCAGTGGTTTACTGTATCACAACCTGTATGAATTTATCACCGAATGGTTTTATAATGCAGCTTGGTCGGCACAACTGACCACCCAACAGGCAGAAGTTGCTAAAATAGTGCTGTCGGTGATTACCACAACCCCCACAGCCATTATGTTGGGGCTAACCTTCCCTTGGATTGCTGCAGGATTGATGCGACGGCACCGTGATGATGGCCAAAGCTCATTGCCTTTGCTTTACTTTACCAACTCCTTAGGCGCTGCTGGAGGCTTACTATTTGCTAGTTATTACCTAATCCCCCATTTAGGCACCCAAGGCACATTGTGGTTTGCTGCGCTTATAAACATAACCTTAGGCGTTTTCTTTGTAAGCATAGATAGGAATTTACGTAAAATCCCCACAGAGAAATTTGCTGAAGTGCTAACTCCAAAACCATCTCCCACTCCCCTATTTAGTAATGCACCTGGAGAAAGGATCTGGATTTGGGTAGCCGCTATTACGGGTCTAACTTCATTTGTTTATGAAGTGGTTTGGATAAGATTGCTTTCTCTGATGATGGGCTCTAGCACTCATTCTTTTGACCAGATGATTTCAGCCTTTATCTTTGGTATTGCCATAGGAAGTCTAGTTTCTAAGAAGTTGATGCGCAAAGATGTGCTGGTGTTTTTAGCATTAGCACAAATATTTATGGGTTTTTTCGCAATATGTACCGTATATTTTCACACCTTCTTCTTTGAAGTGATGAACACCGCCAACTTGCTCTTTGGAGAAACTTCCCAAGGTTATGTTGGTTGGAGCATTTTAAAATTCCTCGTGGCTATATCTTGGATGGTTCCTACATCGTTTTTTGCAGGAATGACTATGCCTTTTATCACTTATTTGGCTAGTCAATTCACGAAATCAGAAGCTTCTGTGGGTAAAATTTACGGTTGGAACACCATTGGCTCCATTGTGGGTTCTGTTCTAAGCGGTTTGTACTTAATTCCTTTGCTACAACTCAAATGGTCCTTGGTCAGTGCAGCCATAGTAGATGTATTACTAGGAGCTGCTTTACTGCTAATTTGGAGACCCCAGTGGCGACGCAAAGGGCTATTTTGGGCTTTAACCTTAGCGGCTTGTTTTCCCGTTCTATTGGTAGATTTTGATACTTATATGGTAACCGCAGGGGTATTCCGTGGGCACAAAGAATATCACCGCGAAGAAAAAGTTACGGTTTACAACGGGCGTACAGCCACAATTAGCTTCCATGAAAGCCCAGTGCACTACTATGTAAAAACCAATGGAAAGCCCGATGCTTCTATACGCAAAGATCGCACCCAACCGGTGGAAGGCGATGAGCTCACTCAAGCCGCCACCGCTCTAATTCCCATGGGCACCCGCAATGAGCCTTACGAAGCGGCTATGGTGGGATTCGGCAGCGGTATGAGTGCCCACTATCTTTTAGCAGATCCGTTGCTACAACGTTTAGATGTAGTAGAAATTGAAAAGGAAATGCTTACTCTAGCCAATAAATTTAGACCCATAAATGACAGAGCTTTTGACGATCCTCGAGTAAATCTTTATGTGGATGATGCTCGTACTTTTTTCCATACCCATGGCAAAAGCTACGATGTACTAGTTTCCGTCCCCTCAAATCCATGGGTGAGTGGAGTTTCCAGCTTATTTTCCATCGAGTTTTACCAACATATACAGAGATATCTAAAACCTGGTGGAACCATGGTTCAATGGTTGCAGTTATATGAGTTTGACAATGAGCTTATGCTACATATTTTACAAGCTTTACACCAATCTTTTGAGCATGTAACGCTTTATAGCATCCCCGAAGAGCCTGATATTGTAATTTTAGCTTCCGATCAGCCTTTACGACAAAAATATATAGATCGTTTTGCAAAAACTCCAGAAATTGTTGAAGAGTTTGAGAAAATGCACCGCCCTTGGTGGACTTTTGGCGAACAAAACTTTTTAGCTACTACTAAATCTTTGGAACCTTTGCTAAAAGGAGTGCCTGCTAACTCAGAATATGTTCCCTGGGTAGATAACCGCGCTGAAGCTACGCGCTATACAATCTCCACGGTGGGCTTAACCTACGCCCTAGATAGTTGTGAAATGTGCTGGCCAGACTTTTTAGAACACGAGAATTACGCCCCCCGTAAAGCATTTAAAAATTGGCTCAAAGGCACCCAAGCTCCAGACAGCTACTTGCGAGAAACAGTACGCCATCAGCTTAGCTTGCATCAAGAGTATATGAGTTTCCCCGATAGTGCTTTGCTTGACACTAATCTTAGTGATCAAGCGCAAAGCGCGATAACTCCCACTGGGCGTGAACCTTCATGGTCTAAGTTTTGGAGAGATTTCCGCAAATTTATGGCTCAATTGCCCTTTGATAGCACCCGCAGCTCTGTGCCTGAATACGCCTTGTTCAAACGCATGATTGCTGCCCAACAAGTTCCATTAGGAATCAGCGTAGAATTCGAGTTTTTAGACCATCTATGTCATGAACGCTATGCTGAAGCAGCGCGTATGTTACCAGCCCTAAGAGAAATATTTTACCTAATGAGTATGGATCAAATATTCCTGCGCAATGTTGCTTTAGCAGCCTTTATGGCCAACGATACCCGGGAACTAAGAATAATCTTTGATGAGGCCATTATCCGAAGCCCTTATATGGATAACGCTGAAAAGAGGTTAATAGCTAGTCTTTTAGGCAAGGATGCTGAAGCTATCCCCTTTAATACCCCACCTGATTACTATTAACCACGATATTACATAAAAAAAGACCCAGCATTAAGCTGAGTCTTTTTTGTATTTATATAAAATTTAATTTAAATAAGAAGTTAAGCGAGCAGCCATTCCGTAATCACTGCTTTGATTGTTATTAAAGAAACCAAAGGAGATTCTAAAATTATTACCAATGTTTTTCTGAACAAATATGCTTCCTAATACCTCTTTTGCACTGCCAGTGGCATCAGGTTTGCGATCACTTAACCACTCTGCTTCTAAAGAGATTAGATCGAACAAGCGACCACCTTTAAGTTCAACACCGCCAGTTAAAGGAATACCAGCAATTTTGCCATCACCAGAGATGCCAACAAATGCTAATTCACCCCAAAAACGCCACATGCCCCAAGGAACTTCAAAAAGCGCAGTAGCGTTATGTTGAGCTACAGCTTTGGAGTCACGAATAAAATCAAACATATTGTTTCTATATGTTAGGGTTATATTGAACATTTCTAAACTTGCTAATTCTGAAAATTTAAGCTGAGCTCTTAAGCTTCCTTTGTTCAAATTATCATCAGTGCTTTCTAAAGCGGCTTTAAAAGCTAAATTAGAATAAATGCTTTTGTTAATTTCAATGGCATTCATAGGCTTACCTGCAGCTAAAAAGGCTCCACCAGGAGCTTCGTCTGCATAGTTACCAAAAAATGCACCGCCACGGTCATTAGAGATGTAGCGACCGAGCTTAGTGTTTAAAAAAGAACCTTTATGCTCTACCCAAGCTTCGTATAGCACAAACTTATCGTAACGAGCATTGGTAACTTCTGCTTCTAAAGTTTCATTTTTAGTTACTAGCTGATAATTTTCCACAGCTAAATATGAAGTATCTCTTTGAGGAACAAATTCTGCCACCACATTATTTCCAAAATCTACTGGATAACCATAAACAGTGATTTTACCATCGATTGCGTCGGATTTAGCAGTTAGGGAAACCACGCCGCGCCCCCACCATTCCTCAACATTATTGCCAGCAGGATCATCTATATTGTTCCATAGCACTTTTTTCCCTTGAATATCCACACGAGCCGGTATGTCTATCTCCAACTTACCAGCTACTACCGTGCTAGCTAAGGCTAATAGGGTTAATGGTATAATTTTCTTAATATTCAAAATGACCTCCACTGTAATTGTTAGTGTTTTAATTAAGTTATAAATAATTCTACATATTTACATGAGTTTTAACTTATTTAATACCGAATTTAGTTTTTTTAGCAAAAGAACCAAATTTTTCTTGATAATTAAACAAGTTATTATATAAATCCAACATATCTTCTACCCATATAGGATCTCTTTCCCCAATAATTTCTGTGAATTGATGAACAGCTAAAATACTATTATAAGGGCCAGCCGCAGAACCTTTAACCTTAAATGATGTTTTAGGTTCACGCTGTTGTTTATAAACCCTAGCCCAAGCTCTTTGGGAGCGCAACATTCTGCGCAGCCAAAGTTTGCGCACTTCAAAAATTATTCCTTGAGCCTCTTCTTTTTCTTCATTATCTAAAAGTTTTTTAGCGTAAGATAACTGTTTTAAAAAACCATCTCGCTCAGGAATAGGGAGTAAAATTCTCCTTTGCTTAAAAGCATTTTCCAAGCGAGAAATTTCTTTTTGCAAATATTCAGCAGTCCACGGTGATTGCACAGGATTTACGCTTTGAGTTGTGGGCCGACTTGCTTTTTTATGATGTTTTTGCTGAAATTTATGTAACCACTTTTCTACACGCTCTATGCTAATATCGCATTCAACATTTAAACCTAAAGTATGATATTCTGTGGCGCGTTTAAGCATAAAATTGGGGTAGGCAAAACGCCACCAAGGCAATGACAAGCTCTGGTGTTCTTGAACTATTTTTTGCTTTAAACTTTCAATTCTTTCCATAAACAGAATCCATGGTTGATTCGTTTTGACGCAAAGGTGCAACGCTAATTTCTACTCTTCTATTTAATTGGCGATTTTCGGCACTGGTATTAGGATAGCGGGGGTGAAACTCACCAAAGCCCGCCGCAAAAATTCGCTGGCTAGGATAACCATTAGCGATAAGGGATTTTACTACGGTGGTAGCTCTTTCTGCCGATAATTCCCAATTTGTATAAGTGGCAGACCTAATGGGATTATCATCGGTATAACCAGCCACCATAATCACTTCTCCCGTGTCCAAAACATCGAGTAAGCCAACTCCTATAAGCTTTATAACCGAGCTTCCCTGGGATGTTAATTGCGCACTACCGGTGGGAAAAAGCAAGGAAGCTTGGATTTGGATATTGCCATCTTCTAAGGCTATTAATCCGCTTTCTAAGGGCGCTTTTAAACTTTGAGAAAGCAACGCATTGCGTTCTTGGGCTATTTTGCGCACTTGTTCCTGACATGAAAGCACTTCTTGCTCCGTGCGGGTAAGATCTTGATCTTTCTGTTCTTTTAAAGTAGCCATAGCCACAAAAGCCAAGATAAAAAGAGAAAGTAACCCTACGGTTAAATCGGTAAAACCTAACCAGCTACCACTTTCTTCTTGATTTTTCAACTTAATTCGCATTATTGCTCCGCAGTACTAGAACGAATTTGCTCCATTAATTCCAACATTATTTCTTGGCTACGCAAGGCATTTTCTTCCAATAACTCAGTGGTCTTTTCCGTGAAAGATTCTAAGACTATTTGAATTTGTTCTACGCTGTGGGCCGGACCATTTTCTCCGCTAGATTTTTGAGAAAGTTGCTGCAATAATCCCTCTATGCCTTGGTTAAACAACTCCAAAGAGGCTTGTAATTCCGATTGATTGGTGCGCATCAGAGCAGCGGTCTCCCCTACTCCTTCGTGAAGCTGAGTGCTGATATTTTGTTCCATTTCCATGCGAGAATCCATTTGTGCTACTAAGGAACTTTGCCTGCTTAAAAGATCGTTAGTGCTCGCGCTAAGTTCACCAAAAGATTGTTGTATGTTTTGCGCAAGCTGTTCTATGGATTGCGTGCTAGAATCAATATTTTGATCAATTTCTTTCTGCGCATTTTGCGAAATTTCTTTAGCTGTATTGTCTAAATTGGCCAAAATTTGTTGCAAATTAGTGCCTAAGGACTCTTGTAAAGCTCCCACGCTTTGCTCCACACTGCTCCACGCATTCTGTGCGTTTTGCGCCAAATCATTTTGCCAATCCCTTTGCTGGTTCGCTTGATTTTCCAACCAATTTTCCCATAAACTATGCAATTCCCCAGAGTTTTGAGCTAAAATCTTTTCGCTTTGAGTTACAATTTCTTGCATATTTTGCAAATTAGCACTTAAGTTTTCTTGAAGTTCTTTTTGTACATCGCCACTGATTTTTTCCCAGGAAGCATTCATGGTACCGCCTAGTTCTTCAGCGATTTTTTCTAAGGAGTCTTGCAGCATGACCACAGAACTTTGATTTTGCTCATTTAAATCTGCCCGCACCGCCACCAAAAGTTCTTTAAACTCCGACCAATAAGCATCTTTTTCATCTGTGGATTGCTGATAATCAGCTTGCATTTGAGGAATTAATTTAAACTGGGTGTATTCTTCTACATCGGCCATAAAAAGCATTTGCCTATTCACCAACAAACTATGACTAATATTTAGGAAAAGCGCAGCTATTAAACCGGCAAAGCTAGTGCCGAAAATCCCCATCATAGAAGAAAAAATATTTTCGATGGCGCTTATGGTTTGGGATGTTTGACCGGAGTCTAAAGAACCGCCCGCATTGGAAATAGCCACCATTAAACCGTAAAAAGTTCCTGCTAAGCCCAGTAAAATAACTACTCCCCCAGCAGAACGCCCTAAATTCACCGATGACCGAGCGGATTGCAATTCAGCAAAAATTCGCGAATCTAAGTTTTGCTTAGCGGCAAAGATTTCTTTAATTTTTTTAACTCGGTCTGCCAAAATACTAGACTCAGCAATATTGTTGTAACTAGAAGTTTTTGCATCTTTAAGCAATAGTTTTTGTCGATCCAAATATATGGCTGTTTTACGATATTTGATCATAGAAACAATAAAAACTAAAATAATTGCCACTATGATAATCCAACCAAACAAAGGTGGAGCAAAATGCCCCGCGGCAGCTATTAAAACCACCAAGCCAAAAATCATAAGCAATAAAATATTTGTTGATGCTTTAGGAATCATATTTACCTCTTAAACTACTTGCAGGACTCTGAAACAGATCCAATTGTCCTGCAGAAAAACCTCGTAAAAACAAAGTCCACTTATTGTAATACCATTCGTCACTATGACTAATTAAACCTTCTAAATAATCACAAAAATCATGTAAAAAAGCTAAAAAACCCGTCTCCCAAACACCGGTGGGATTCCAGATAGATCCAATTTGGCGAGTAGCCGCATCGGCGCTAGCAAAGCTAGTTTTTTTTCTTGATTCACTTTTAAAAGCATTGCTAAAATATCTAAAAGCTATGGTACTAATTCCATCGCGAAATGTTTTGAATATTCCGATTTCACTTTCGCGCATTCCCGCTTCAAAAGATGGCAAAACTTTAGACAAAGGACTATTTACAGACTCTTGATGCCACTCAGCCACTAAGCGTTCTTGAATATGCAAAATGCGACTAAAATGCATTACCAAAAGTTTTTCAGCATCCCCCACCATTAAATGCAAAGTTTCAAAATAAAAATCTTTGATTTGTTGTTCCGATGTACCTAAATTAAAAAACCACCCAGAATCTGCTTTTTGTAGCCAATTGCCTTGCTGTAATTGTGGAGTTAAAGTTTTTAAAGTATAGCGTTGATGCCATTTATCTCTAAATTCACAACTTTTTTGAGAAAATTCTTTTTGTAAGGCAGGAAACAAATCTTGGGCAAGCTCCCAAGCTCCTTCGCTACGAGAAACATATTCACCGCTTCCATAACTCTGTTCTTGCTCTAAACTGGCGTTGATATGCTCTTGTAAAATCACTGTCCAAGCGCTAGACATGCCAGTGGCAAACTTGCCTAGCACATCTTCACGAATAGGACGACTAGGCAAAAGATTTATACTTTTGCCCGTCATTTTTCTTATGGCTCTACGAAATGCTTCTTTCATAATTTTCGTTACAAGCCTAAATATAACTACCTAGCTGTTTAAAAACGAGATTCGATGTGTTCTAAAACATGTTGGGGGATTTTGACCTTGCTGCTATCAAGTTTCTTTTCATCTTTTTGCCAGATATTATCCTCTCCCACTATCTCAAAACCACCAGCTTCAAAAAAAGCAAAAGCATTATTTTCCACTTTGCTTTTATCTATAAATAATTTATTGCTGCGCACATCTAAAGCGTAACGGTTACCTTCAAATAGCAAGCTTTCTAGTTTAATTCCCGTGTGATTTCTTAATTGTAAACCATAAAAACCATTGCGAAACACAGTGTTCTTAATGTATCCCACTGAGCCATTAAGCACATTGCGGAAAGCATTGTTCACCACTAAATAGTTTATAGCTAAAGTGTTGCTTCCAGTGTTAAAATCCATACCTATCCATGAATCGGTGGAATCCATAGTGGAAATTTCTACAGGATGTGTCGGGCTTCCATTAACAATCACCGTACCTTGGCAATAAATTTTATGATAACCATCAATAATAATTTTAGTTCCAGCCTCAATTATCAAAGTATCACTGGGTTTTTGTGCTAAACTGCGGTTTATTATCCATGGACTAGATTTTGCCTGCAACACAACTTTATTTTGCAAAGAACTTAAAGTTCCTCCCCACAATTGCGCAAATACAATACAAACTAAAATAAACGCATATTTTAAATAGGAATTATTCAAAAATCACTCTCCATACTTATGCTTTGCAAGACTCTCATGGGGCCTAAATTTGAGGTTTGGGGCATGGAATTTATTTGGATCACACCAGACACATCTAAATTGGCTTTTACTATCACCCCTGCAGTAGCATTAAATAAGATTTCTCCACTTCCCAAAATAAAATCATCACTGGTCAACTTTATCTGTTTTTCAGACAATTCATCTACTTTGTACTTAACATTCATACGAATACGCACAAACTTTTGCTGATTACGGTCATAAACATCATTAATCTCAAACCACTTATAAATAAATGATTTTTTCTCATCTTCGGTGAAATAATGCTGTCTTTCCCAAGTGTAACCCATATAAACAGGTGCTGCAGGCAAAACTGGTTGAATTTTTAACAATAAACGGCGCAAATCAATGTCAGTGTGCTCTAAATCGGGCACCATCTCTGTCAAACTGACATCGTGCATTTCGCCAGCAGTGTTCATTTTAAACTGAAACTCCTGTTGCAATAAATATCTTTCAATATGATTGCACTCTTCCACGGATTTTTCATCAGAAGTATAATAAATAGAATCAGGCAGAATTTGATAGCGACCACTTCCATCATCATAGGCCATAACTAAACTCGATTTCACCCTAGCTTTTAAAAGAGAATTTAACACCGAAGGCTGAGTAGAATCCTCACTGGTAATAACTTTCATCTGGGACCTTAACACATACTCCTGGTCAGACATATTGTGAATATTAAAAGCCAAGTTTAATTTCTTTTCTTCACAAGAAAAAAAGAACACCAGTAAAATCAAGAGAGTGTATTTGCTATAAAATTTCAATTTTTGTATAAACATTAATTTACCTAAAAGCAAAATAAGAAAAAACTATAAAAAAGGTATATTTCATTTAAAATATTATACAGAACAGTTTTAATATAGTCTCAAATTTGCGCTAAAAAGCATAAAACAAGGATTGATCATGCTCTTTGATATTGAAATGATTCGCGAAGTTTATACCCGCTACCCTGAAAGAATTGCCACTGCTCGTAAAGTGCTTAGCAAACCATTAACCCTAACTGAGAAAATCCTCTATACTCACTTAGTCGCAGAAAATAGAGAAGAAAAATACATTCGTGGGGAGGATTTTGCCGAATTTAATCCCGATCGCGTGGCCATGCAAGATGCCACCGCACAAATGGCTCTTTTACAATTCACCACAGCGGGTAAAACTCGCACCGCTGTTCCAAGCTCTGTGCATTGCGATCATCTGATTATGGCTCAAGATGGCGTAAGTGAAGATTTACCCCGTGCTTTAGATGAAAACTCCGAAGTTTATGATTTTTTATCTTCGGTTTCCGCCAAATATGGCATAGATTTTTGGAAACCAGGAGCGGGAATCATCCACCAAGTGGTCTTAGAAAACTACGCCTTCCCCGGCGGCATGATGATTGGCACTGACTCTCACACGGTGAATGCTGGTGGCTTGGGAATGCTAGCCATCGGTGTGGGTGGCGCCGATGCGGTGGATGCCATGGTGGGATTGCCCTGGGAACTTAAATATCCCGAAATAATTGGCGTAAAATTAACCGGAAAACTCCAAGGTTTTGCCAGCCCCAAAGATGTAATCTTAAAGTTGGCTGGAATTTTAACCGTTAAAGGCGGAACTAACCGCATCATAGAATATTTTGGCCCGGGTGCCCGCAGTTTAAGCTGTACTGGAAAAGGGACTATATGCAATATGGGAGCCGAAGTGGGAGCAACTTGCTCAACATTTAGCTATGACGAGGCCATGGAGCGTTATTTAATAGCCACTGGTCGTCAAGAAGTAGTAGATGCAGCGGCGCCCATCAAAGCACATTTACAGTGTGATCCTGAAGTGGAAGCCAATCCTGAGGTCTATTTTGACCAGGTAATTGAGATAGATTTAAGCACTTTGCAACCCCATTATAATGGTCCTTTTAGCCCAGATAGAGCGTTTCCGGTAAGTGAAATGGCTGAATCTTTAAAAGAACATGAAAGTCTCCCTGAAGTTAGCGCCGCTTTAATAGGAAGTTGCACTAATTCATCTTATGAAGATCTTTCTCGAGCCGCTTCGCTGGTGCAACAAGCTTTGGATTTGGGAATTGAGCCCAAGTGTCCTTTGATTATCAATCCTGGCTCAGAACTGGTGCGCGCCACCGCTGAAAGAGATGGTATTTTGCAAGTTTTCCAAAACTTTGGAGCTATTATAATGACCAATGCTTGTGGTCCATGTATAGGAATGTGGAGACGACCCGGAGCTGAAAACCAAGAAAAAAACTCCATTGTGCATAGTTTTAACCGAAATTTTGCTAGTCGTGCCGATGGGAACCCCAATACCCACGCTTTTGTGAGTAGCCCAGAGATGGCGGTGGTGGCTTGTTTAAGTGGCGATTTGCGTTTTAACCCAGACATCGATGCTTTGACCAATATGGAAGGAAAAAAAGTGCGTTTAGAAATGCCCACGGGCTTGGAATTGCCACCCCAAGAATTTAGCGCAGAAGATATTGGCTATCGCGCTCCGGCCGCCGATGGTAGCACCATTGAAGTGATTATCGATCCCAAATCTGAGCGTTTGCAAAAACTGGAGCCTTTTGCTCCTTGGGACGGCAAAGATATTTGCGATGCTAAATTGCTTATAAAAGCTTTGGGTAAATGCACCACGGATCATATTTCCATGGCTGGCCCTTGGTTAAAATATCGTGGGCACTTAGAAAACATTTCAGGGAACTTGCTTATTGGAGCGGTAAACGCTTTTAATGGTGAAAAGAATCAAGTGGTGGAGCAACTCGGAAAAACCACAATGGGAGTGCCCCAAGCTGCGCAAACTTATAAAGATGCAGGGGTTACGAGCATTGTGGTGGGAGATGAAAACTATGGCGAAGGAAGCTCTAGGGAACACGCCGCCATGGAACCGCGCTTTATGGGTGTAAAAGCGGTGATAGTCAAGAGCTTTGCTCGCATTCACGAAACTAATTTGAAAAAACAAGGTATGTTGGCGCTGACTTTTGTGAATCCTGAGGATTACGATAAAATCTTAGCTGATGATACTTTGTGCATCACAGGTTTAGAGCATGAACCTGCGGCAAACCAAATAAAAATGCGCTTAGAACACCAAGATGGAAGTCATGATGAAATAGCCTTAAATCATAGCTATAACGAGCAACAGTGGAAATGGTTTAAAGCGGGCAGTGCGCTCAACGCCATGAAAAGTTAAAACAAGACTAATTTTACCCTTGTATAAATTGCTTTGTTTACTAAATTTGAATTTCCATTCGGGATGTAGCTCAGTCTGGTAGAGTACTTGAATGGGGTTCAAGTGGTCGGTGGTTCGAATCCACTCATCCCGATAAGATAAAAACAGGTTATGTAACAACATGACCTGTTTTTTTTTGCATAAATTATAATTAGAACTTCCAGCCTCGCTGCCGAACAGTCGACGCAGTTCGGGCTAAAAGCGTCTATGCATAGGCTGGAGAGGATGAGAACCAAAAACTATTCGCAGCGAGCGAGATGCTAGACAAGGCACATAAGGTAAAAAACACGAGTCATACAACTCGTATTTTGAGTGTTTTTTATCCGCAATGTAACGAAGTATAGCGCTCGCACAGCCAGAATAAGTGGTTTGACTCCGAAGGCATGGAAGCCGGAGAAGGACTCGACGCTTGGCGTTGAGCCCGTAGGGCACCGAGCAGGACGCTCGGTGTCAATCCACTCATCCCGATAAAAAGGTCTTGCATTAGCAAGGCCTTTTTTTTACCCTAATTAAAATTAGCACTTCCAGCCTCGCTGCCGAACAGCCGACGCGGTTCGGCTAAAAGCGTCTATGCATAGGCTGGAGAGGATGAGAACCAAAAACTATTCGCAGCGAGCGAGATGCTGTTGCGACAAGAATTTCACAAATAAAGTATGGGAATGCGACAATCTTATCGGGGAGTAGTCAGTAGGGGGATGCGACAAGCTTCGCGGGCAGTAGTAAGTTGCAACAAATTGCGTGAGGGATAGTAGCGATATACTTTGCGTTTTCATCGATACATCTCTGGGCGCTTCTTAGATGATTTTCACAAACTCGCATCAGCTAGTTTGTAAAGAGCCCGGAAGTCATCTCGGTACAATTTTTCACTCATTTTACTTTCATTTTGCAGAAAAATCACTCTATGACCGTTGGAAAAACGCAAAGATACAAGCGGAAAGCCCGACCCTGCTGGCAGGGACACGCCCAAAATCACTACTTATTACTTATACTTGGTTTATGCAAAAAGGAAAATCATATTTAAAATTATTGCTTTTAGCGTTCATAATCCTGGGGTTTAACTCATGCAGTACCACAGGATCTATCCCCTCAGTAGCTGGATTTATGAACCCTAAAGACGAGCTTAACATTTTGCAATCTACCTTTAAAGGCGGAGAGCTACAAGATAATGACGGTTATGAAGAGTCTCCTGTTTATATGGATGGTGGTATATTTATAGGTTTTAGAGATTTTTTAAGATTCGGTGTCGAGGCTGGTATTGGAGATAGCAAACTTATTGCCGGTATTAATTCGGATTATTTTGGAGCTTTAGCGTGGCTTGCTGCACCCACCAGTAGCCTTGCATCAATTACTTAAGGAGCAGCTTTAGCGGCACAATACCCTATATATTATGAAAACTTTATTGTTAGATTTGGCACCTACCCTTTTATAAATAAATTATACACATACACCTACAATCGCGAAGACTATATTGGTTTGCGAGATGTTGGAGCGCGTAGCCATTATGTAACCGGCATGGGCACTTATATGTCTGTACAAACTTCTGGCAAAATAAACCTTGGACTTTCATTTGATGGGCAAATTGCACGCAGAGTCAAAACCCATGAAATAACACATCAATTTGGCTTTAGTATTTTCGCATCTTTTGACAAAAAAGAGAAATCTGCAGCTACAATTCAACAATGATTTGAGAGTCAAAATCCACAACTTTTATCCAAGCTAATATGCTATTATTTGTTTTATGAAAAAAAAGGAAACACCATATTTATTTGTTTTAATACTGCTTGCAAGCATTATATGGCTAAACTCATGTGTAGGCACAAGCTCCAGCCCCTCAGTGGCAGGGTTTATGAATCCCAAAAATGAGCTTACCTTTGGTAGAAACACGGTTAAGTATGGCAAACTAGCCCATAAAGACGGTTATCTTGAAAATTCTACTTCCCGTGATTTAATGTCTTTTTATTCTAGTGACTTCAATCACTTCAAATGGGGTGTGGACATAAACTTCACTGATGTTAAGGGAACATTGGGTGCAAGTAACGAACATTTTGGTGCCTTAGTTTGGGCGGGATTACCCAATTTCGATAAAATTGACTTTAACTACGGTGGTGCTTTAGTTGCCCAACATTATATGGTTTCAAAGGAAACAACGGTCAGAGTAGGCATTTACCCTTTTTTTCAAAAGTTGCACATCTTTAAACACAGAGAAGAACCTCAAATCGAGCCTGTGGAGCTTCGCAGCATCTATGAGACTGGCATAGCCGCCTATTTTTCCATGGCTGTTACTGAAAAACTTGGGATTAGCATAGATAACAAAGTAAGCCGTAGAGCAAAAACCCACGAGCGTATTCGTCAGATAGGAGCCACAACATATTATCAATGGAAATAAACATCTTCTATGGCCTCTGAATTTCACAAGTTATCAATATAAAACTCTTGATCTAAGCCTTTTCGCTGGGCGTGTATTATTGTGACTAAGTTACGCAACTGAGGTTCGGCGATGGTTTCAGGATTAAAATTCATAGTTTGCACATGGTAGCGTTCCCTAAGCCCATAATTTTGGATGTCTTTTTCCATGCTAGGAGGTATAAAAAATTGCGCTCGCGAACCCAAATGCTTTTTATATTCATGCAAATATATGCCTATACCCGCCAAGTCAAAATCACCAAAATGCAAGTAGGGATTCGATATTTTTTGCAACCAACTAATAACATCGCGATTTTGATTTTGAGGGTAGCGAGAAATAAACAAAGGCTTGAACTGAGAAAATAGATGTTTTTGCTCTTTGATGTGAATGAAATTTTGCGCATTTTCCATTCCAATCACTGTTACATCGGACGGTATGGTAAAAGTCTCAAAATCTGCAACAAAAACAAAACTCCCTGGCTTGGGGTTTAGCATAAAATCTTCTTGCCTTAAACTCGCCAAAATAGGCTCATAACAATTAACTAAAAAACCCGTAAAAGCGCGCCCCTTGGCCAATTTAGAATTTCCAGCTACTTTTACCATTGCTCCCCGCGAAGCTTCGGTTTCTAAAGCAGCTACATATTCCTCCAAATCATAAATTTGCATTTGATTAGCTAAATAATCATCCAAAGCCTGACCATTAATTAGCTCCACCGTTTTGCGGTGTTTTCCTGTGATAAAAACGATATTTTCTTGATATAACTCTGTGATTAAAGCACTTTTTGCGTAGCTGTAAGCCAACTTGGCACCATTTTTAAGCTCAGCTAAAATTTTAGCTCTTTTTAGAGATAGTTTTGTCAAAATGTACGCTCTCCATGTACTTTTACTAAACGACTGACCCGAGTCACATATTTCGTAGCATCGGCAGCAGAAGCTTCTTTAGACAGCTTATAGGTGTATTTATAATCTATGGCATTTTGACTGGTAGGTGAACCATTTATTAACAAGATATTGCGCTCATTGGCGAAACGCAAAATTCCCTGGACATTGTTGGGATGCAAGCGTCCAATTTCATCCATCATGCAATGTAATTTAAAATCTTTAAACTTACGCGATGCACTGTCCTTAAAAACATTTAACAACAAAATGTTAATCATTGCTTTTACCAGCACATCAGTTCCTTCACTACCCACATTGGACAACTTTTCTACCCAACCGGAATCGTTATCGTTTTCGACAATTCTAAACTGCAAATCAAAGGATTCAGACAAGGTTAAAGTGGTATTTTTAGTGCGTTCTAGCTCTTTGATCAGTTGATTTAACAACTCCACCGCCTGGTGATTACTGGTACTACTTTCAGCGGAGGTAAACAAGTTGTTTTCTCCCAAAATCAAGTTATGTTCATCGTAAAACTCTTTAATTTTAAGCAATAATTTTACAATGGAGTTAGAACTTTTTTGAGTGCGCATTTCCATTTCTTTTATGGCTTGTACAAAGTTTTTAGCCACAAAATCATCATTAATTTTTTTGATAACTTTTTCAATCTCGGCTTCTTTAGAGCTTAATTCAGTGGTTTCTTTGGCTATTTGTTGCACAATATTGGCAAAACGCTCATTAACCCGCTTCTCATATTCATGGATTTTATCTTCTTCAATAAATTCTTTTAGACTATGAGCAAAATCCATAAATTCTCTGTCGCTGACAAATTTGGTGGCAAATTTAAAAATATTGCGCTCTCCAAAGTTCCCCGTAAACCTGTTAATTACTTGCTGCATTTCTTTAAAATTGTCTATAACTTGATAATGCCTATCTTTGATTTCAGCAATTATCTTTTGGGCACTAAGATCTTCCATATCTGTAGAAGCTGAAACTTTATCATTTAGCTCACAAAACTCATAAAGTTCAGATTTTTTGAATTTTTCAAACTCCGCTTCATCTGTGGCAAAAACAGTTAAAACGCTATTTAATTTCTTCACCAAAGCATCTTGTTTAGCAAACTTGGTTTCCATATTTGCCAAAGCTAATTCTTGCTCAGTTACTAGCTGTTTATGTTTTATTTCTAGGCTATTGCGCTGGGCATTTAGCTCGGGCACTAAGTCAAAAAGCTCACGCTTATCTTTTTCATATTCAATTACCAAGCGTTCATTTTTTTGAATGGTCCCAAGTAAATTGTCAATTTCAAGCAAACTTTTTTCTATTTGTTCCAAACGAATTACATTGGCACCGCGAGAAGCCAGCTCAGAGCTCTCTTGGCTTTGCAATTCGGCGAGGTGCTGCTTACACTCAGCGCTATTTTTATGAATTTCACTTTCTAAATGCTCAATCTTTATCGCAAAATCCTGTTCCAAGTCTTGAATTTCACTATCTCGTCGCTTTTTATTGACTGTAACCTTACGTTTTAAATTGATACCTAAATTTTCCAACAGCTTATCTTTATGCAGCCGCTCTGCGGTAAGCTTTTCTAACTCAGCCTCTAACCCACTGGAAACTGCTTGCTTTTCTTCTACACTCCGTTGCTTCCACTCGTGCAATTCAACATTTTTTTGCTTAATTCTGACCTTGCTGCGTTCTATATTGTACTCATTTTCTGCTATGGCTTCTTGAAGTGCTTTAATTTGCTTTTGATATTTGTTTTTTAAGCGCAACAAACCTGCGTCATGGTCTGCCCAATACTCTAGTTCCAATTGTTCTTGGCGCTGCAATTCAGTTTGCAAATCAGTAATTTCTTCTTTAAATTCAGCTAAAGTCTTAACTTTATTTGGCACTTGTGAGAGATCTAATTCCACTCCATAAAAATTAGGATTAGTGGTATTTAACAAACGGGGATTAAGATCGGTACTGAATAATACATCGCTCCGATCTATTACTTTAGCAATGGTATTTTCCCATTGGGGATAATTATCGTTGAGCCAACCATATAAAGCAGTGCTACTTTGGGCTATTTTAGCTTCTAAACTTTTTATTTGTGCATTTAATTCACTTTGCTCGGCTTGGGATTTCTCTACTTGGGTGTCAAATTTAAATTGTTGTTGAGTCTGTTCATTTTCCCAAGCTTTACGAGTGTTTTGCATGGTGTTTTTACAATTGAAAACTATAGATTTAGCAGTAGAAACATCTTTTTCCAACTTTTGTAAATCGCCTTGACAATTTTTAATTTCTTCTTGGAAAAAAGTGCGATATTTTAACTCAGCCTGCTGATTTTTAACTTGATTAATAGACTCAACAACTTGAGCAACAACTTCTGTGGCCAAATTAATTTCACTCGTGCTATCCTGCTGAATTTGTTCCAACAAGGCCTGATAATTTTCTGTTATTTCGTGAATTTTCTTAGCTTTAATAGCATTTGTTTCATTAATTTTGGCACGGTGTTGATTGTTAAATTCTTGCTCTCGATTAGAAATTTGCATCATCAAAGCTTGATATTTTTGCGTTAATTCGGCAAATTCAGTTGTTAACAGATTTTTCTCATCAAGTAAAGCCTTTTGGTTGGCTAACAACGAATCTTTTTGTGCCATTTGCTCTAAAATAGCAGTGATATCTTGCAGTTCATAAGCATTTTGTTTTTCTTTGGCTTTTTGGAGTTCCTTTTTCAGATAATCTAAATCAGAAATTAACTTTTGCTCACGCTTTTTATGATTTTCCTGCATATTGTCGCGACTTATTGCCAACTTGCGCAACACTTCGCTTTCGCGCTTAAGTTCTGATGCTAGCAATGGTTTTTGCTCATTTACCCAAACCATACGCATTAAAAGTTGCCGTATAAAGCCTTTTTTATCGCGACTTAAAAAATTTAGCACCCTATATTTTTCTATAACTCGATCAGCTTGGTTTTTGACCAATATTTGCCCATTACGCTGTTTTTTAAACCAAATTTGAATATCATTTATTTGGGTTTGAAAATCTCGCAAATGATTATGGGCATAATTTGCTAAATCTATTTTAAACTCATCTTCGGACAAAGAATTTATGATAGTGTCTTTAATGAACTTCGCCTCTAAATTAGAGTTTAAAAACACATTTTGAATAGTGCGAGGAATATTTTGAAACTGCTTGCTTTCAATAAGAGCATATTTACGAAAATTAGGTGCTAAAGATTTATTATCTCCGTAAATTATTTTGCGAAATTCTTCATAACCTGTTATAAGTTTAGAGTAATGAATATGGCGGCCAAAACCAGCTCTAATATCCTCCCAAGTGGCCAAAGCCCTGTTATCGGTACTTATAAATAATTCTTTTTGATAATTATGCTCAAAAAACCTAAAAGCAACTTTGCCACTGACTTTGTATGCCAACACGCAAAATTTCATTTCATCTTTAGAGACCTCATAAATTATATAAGAATTTTGATAAGGAAAATAATATTCATCAAAACTCATTTTTTCGCGAGGAATCCCTAGTTTAGTTTTGTTGGCATTATAAAAAAATAAAATGGCCCGCAACAAAGTACTTTTACCCACTCCCTGGGTGCCAATAAAGTGCACATTACCATCTAATTCTATTTCCGCATAATTTACTGCTGCACTATTTATAAAAACTATTTTATTTAGGTATCTCATTTTCTATATCTTCGGGAATGTGGATAATATTGATGATATCTTTAAGATAATTAAAAGAAGTTAATACCTTGTAAGTTTCAGAAATTTCATTTTCTAGGGCTACGAAATTGTCTTTCTCTAGTTTTTCTATGACTTTTTTAACTCTTTCAGAATAGTTTTTTTTAGCGATACCCAACTTACTTAAATTTTCTAATTTGGATTTCAAATCAGCATTGTTTTTAAGCTGATTTACAATATCTGCTGGTGAAAACCGAAAACCCACATCAAAAGCGGAATCAAAGCTTTTAAAAAAATCTAAATAATCAATCCAAGCAAAAGCATTATCCAGTTTTCGTTCTAAATCTGCATTTTGCTCTACCCTACTGAAATAAAAATATTCATTGCCTTGTTCTAGCACATAGTTGATTTGTTTAAAATATTGATACAAGTGTTCAAAAGTACTCTGATCTTCTAGCACCCTGTACAGTTTGCTATTGTTCTCGTCAGGGCTGTTTGAACAAATAAATAACCCCCTACGCAACACATCAAATATTTCAGCAGTATATTTAGACATCATAATTACCTAGCCATTACAACAGCATGTTCAATACCATTAAATATGCGATATTCGTTGGTTACAAGTAAATCATTTTCAAAAAGTGAAATCACTTGACAAAAAATAGTAACTCGTTCTGCAAAATCTACCTCTTTAAAGAAGTCGTACTTGTAAATAAAACTAAATAAATCATCACTGGTTGCTAAAAAAGTATTTTTAACTTCTGCGTAATTAATCATCACCTCTTTTTCAACTATAGCTGTTAAATAATCACTGGCAATGGGTGCTGCTAGTTCGTTTTTGAGAGGCGGAAGATGCTTTTTGCTATGCGCTAAGCGCTTAATAAGTTCAAAACTTTTATCGTCCAAACGCAAAAAATCCAATGATAATTTTAGAGGTTCTATGCGCCGCGGTTCATATAATAGTGCATTTTGCTGAGACAAAACCTGCCTCAAATTGCTTTGGGATTCTATTAAAAAATGATCTTTAAGGTACTTAAGTTTTCGCAATTTTTCTAAAAACTCGCCCTGAATTTTGATCTGATGTAAGTAATCGATGATTTGCTTTTCTATTTCAATCAAGTTGTGTGAACATTCATTTAAGCGTTGCTTAAGCTCAATTATTTCGCGGTTTAGCTCCACATCTAAAGCACGATTAAAAAAAGTAAGCTCATCTTCATTCACTAATTTTAAGCTTTGATCTATTAAGCTTTTAATAATTGTGCGTTTTTCATCGAAGTTATTAAGCTTTAATTGTTTGATTTTATAATTTATTTCGTTTTTAAAGGTGTTTTCCACATTGCGGCGCAAATCTATGGCGCTTTTTATGGTGATTATCCCTATTTTGCGTAGGGTCTTTTTGATAAACTTCAAATAGCCATGCTTGCGATATTGGTTGCTTTCATTTAGATAATAAACAATATTTTCTTTAATATGCTTAATGTTGTCATCAATATACGCTAAATTAATTTCTTCGTTTATATCTAAAACTTGTTCAAAAAACTCTAAATAGAGGTCGTCTAGTTCTAAAACACCTGCATTTTCCCTAACTACACCTTTACCCAGCAAAAAAGCCAAACGATGTTCTTCGTAATTTAGCAACTCCAAAGCATCACTATATTTGTAATCCATGGACTTGCGTTTACTAAACATTTCAGCAATTAGTCTAGTTTCGCGGTTTAAAGCGGAAAATAGTTCTTTTAGATCATAAAAAGCACTCATATACTACCACTAAACAAGTCCTTGATGTTGAAGTTAGCCCATTAATCTACGCACAAAGCCGTGGAGCAAAGCCAATGGTAAAATCAAAACCCCGCCTACCAGCATGCGAAACTCGTAAAAGACAGTGCTGCCGCGATATTTTTGCCCTTGTAAGCGCGACAAAAAAGCACTAAAAGGAATGCCATAGATGTTCCCTACCAGCATAATCTGACAAGCAGCAAGGATAATCCCAGCCTTTTCAGAGCCATATTCAGCCACAATAGTATGGTAAAGCTTTTTTTCAGCTTTACCTTTAGTGTCCGCAAAATGTTGAGCAAACATAATAGCTTTAGCTTCTTCAGGAACAATAAATTCATTGCTACCGCTTAAAAAACTATGAATTTCTTCATTGCTCATACCCTGCTCCAAGGCCATTTTGGTGTGCTGAAAAGAACAAGCGGCACAGCCATTCACTTCAGTAACTGCCAACTGCAGCCTTTCAATGAACTTTTCATCCACCAACTTTGATTTACGATTAGCTACCAACTTTTGAGCTGCACTGGGCAGAAAAACCATAGCGCCATACAATTCGCGCAAGCTAAATTTACGCTTATATTCATTGGTTTTTAACACCGATGATTTTAAATTTTCAGAAGTATTCATAGATGCAAATTTACATTTTTAAACACTACAAAAATGATATTAAACCTCTCATGGTAATTAAACTATTATTAGTATTATGAAAAACAATCTCTTAGCCTTTATTTTACTAGTAATACCCTTTGGGCTTTATGCTGAAACAGCCGTTACCAAACCAGATGGTGATGGAACAGCTGAAAACCCATACAAAATTGAAAACTTAGAAAATCTACGCTGGTTATCTGAAAATGAAGATGATTGGGATAAACACTTTGCCCAAACAGCGAATATTGATGCCACAGAAACCGATATCTGGAACGATGGCAAAGGTTTTAGCCCCATTGGAAACATTTCTGAAAAGTTTACAGGCAGTTACAATGGCAATTACTACAGAATGGAAAGCTTGTACATTAATCGTACAGATGAAAACGACATAGCTTTGTTTGGATATACTGATGGCGCTACCATTGAAAAACTTCAACTTGATAATGTAAATATAAAAGGAACCAGCCATATTGGTGGAGTAGTTGGATACAGTGAAAACAGCACCATCTCTCAAGTGGCTATGACTGGGTACTTAAAGGGCAACAGAAATGTAGGCGGTATTTGTGGAAACAATGATAACTCAACTATCCAAGAAGCTTTCTCTAATGCAATTATTATTGCAGATGTAGATAATAATGGTGGAATTGTTAGTTATAATGACGGTGGAACCATAGAAAACTCTTATAGTTTATCAGTTATTCATGCAGTAGATGGATCTAGTTCAGGTGGAATTGTGGGAACGACTTATGATGGCGAAGTAGCAAATTGCTATTTCGCCGGCACCTTTAAAGGGTCCAGTGATAAAAAAGGCGGAATAGTTGGTGGAACTATCGAGCCAGATATTACATACGGCAACTTTTGGGATATTGATGTAAGCGATGTAACCCGTAATATGGGAGATGGCAGAGGCTTATCAATTGCGGAAATGAAAGATGTAAAAACCTATGTGATTGAAGGTTGGGATTTTAAATTTGAAAATGCAGTTGATTATAAATGGAATATAAAAAGCAATATAAACAATGGATATCCTTTCTTAGATTGGCAATACCCTACTGAAGAAACTATTGAAGACATAGCACCAATTTTTTCTATAAAAACCTTAAATGCAGACACGCTAACAAACTCAAGTGTAATAATTAACATAGACTATACGGGTACACCTGCCATAACAGAAGTTGGGGTATGCTATGGTTTAAATGAATCTCCAGAAAAAGACATTGATATTACTGATAAATTCACAGGAAGTATTAAAATAGGAGAACTCACTATTCCTATCACTAATTTAGATAAAGACAACTTTTATCATCTTAGAGCTTATGTCAAGGTAAATGGAAAAACACAATATAGTGATGAATTTATGTTTGACACATATAAAGGGCAAGAGCCAGCAGGCACAGGTTCAAAAGAAAAACCATATTTAATATCAAATTTTGATGAACTTTTATGGATCTCGTACAATAGCGATAGTTGGGATAAACACTTTGAACAAATAGCAGATATTGATGCTACATTTTCCAAAGAACTAAACAGTGGTGAAGGTTTTAGACCCATAGGAAATTATTATACAAGATTCTCAGGTAGTTATAATGGCAATTATTATAAAATAGAAGGTCTATACATTAATCGCCTAAATACAAATCATGTAGGTCTGTTTGCTTATGCTTATGATGCTAGCATTGAAAAACTTCAACTTAAAGAAGTAGAGATTAAAACTAATAGCCATGCTGGCGGAATAATCGGCCATGCAAGCAATAGCGCAATTTTTCAAACTTCTGTAACCGGCACCCTAGAAGGAAGGACCATAGCTGGTATTTGTGGTAGTGCTCATGATCGTTCAACCATTAAAGAATCTTTTTCTGATGCTATCATCACAGGAAATAGCTTAGGTGGTATAGTTGGTTATGTTAAAGATAGTGAAGTAATTAGCAATTATAGCAGATCCGGTCTCTATGCAAAATTCTCCACTTCTATAGTTGGTGGAATAGTTGGCTATGGTTATAGCATTGACAATTTACAAGATAACTATTTTGCTGGAGCTATATATAGAAAAAGTGATTATGTAGGCGGCGTTATTGGGCTAGGAACTAGCACTATAGAAAGTGGCAACTTTTGGGACAAGGATCTTAGTGATTTCACATACACTTCTGATAATGGAGTAGGAAAATCCACCGCAGAAATGAAAAATATCAAAACCTTTGTAAGTGCAGATTGGGATTTTGCCTTTGATGTTATATGGAATATTAATAGCGATATAAATGATGGATATCCTTTCCTAAGTTGGCAATATCCTTTCGAAAGTGCTTATGACGGAGACTTGACGCCTATATTGTCATTAACAGAAATTTTGACGAATTCAAAAACGGATATAAATGCGACAAATTTTATAGAATATATGGGCGTTCCTGAAATCACAGAGTTTGGTTTATGCTATGGTTTAAAAGAAGCACCAGAAAAAGATGTGGACAATACAGAAAAAATCACAGAAAGTATTGAAAAAGGAAGTTTCACTGTACCTATAACTAATTTTGATGAAAATGAAATCTATTATATTAGAGCTTATGCCTATGTAGATGGAAAAACATATTACAGTGAAGAGTTTGAGTTTGACACCTTTTTCGGTCAAAAGCCAAAAGGTACAGGTTCAAAAAAAGATCCATATTTAATATCAAGTTTTGATGAGCTTTTGTGGGTCTCCTACAATAGCGATAGTTGGGATAAGCATTTTAAACAAATTGCAGATATTGATGCAAGTATCTCAAAAAGATTGAATGGAGGTTATGGTTTTAGTCCCATAGGTGATTACTATGAAGTTGAATTTTCAGGAAGTTATAATGGCAATTACAAAACCATTGAAAATTTATATATCAATAGCCCCAATAAAAAAGGAGTTGCTTTGTTTGGCGAAACTATGGGGGCAACCATTGAAAAACTCATACTTAAAAATGTTGATATTGAAGGTAAACATGTGACCGGTGGTATAATTGGGCACTCTTATAAAACTACAATTTCACAAGTTGCTGTTTCTGGATTAATAAAAGGTCTTGAAGCTGTGGGAGGAATATGTGGTGAAGCAGAGAAAGGCACAATAACAGAATCTTTTACAGAAGCAGAAGTAATGGGAGAAACTGCACTTGGCGGTATAGCAGGTCTAGTTTATGGACAAAGTGTAAAAAACTGTTATAGTAACTCAACAATCACAAGTAAATACCTTGAGGCAGTTGGCGGTATTATTGGAGTTAATGATGGGGGAAGTATTTTAATAAACAATTATTTTACTGGAGACTTTATTGGCGAAATATTTAAAGAATTTGTAGGTGGAATATTAGGAGCTGGAGATTTCTTAGAACAAGACCTTGGAAATGTTTGGGATGGTAAAAAGTCTAATTTAATGAGCAACTTTGGAGAGGCTGAACCCAAAACCACCGCTGAAATGAAAAATATCAACACTTTTATAGATGCTGGTTGGGATTTCGTAGGTAAGGGAGACGATGAGATTTGGGATATAGATGGAAATAGAAATAATGGTTATCCATTTTTGGCTTGGGCACAAAAATTCATAAAAGACGACACCAGTGTAAAGCTTGTGCATAAAATCAAGACAAATAAGTCAGTTACCATGCATTTAAACCCATTCAGCGATGTTGTAATCATCACTGGAGAAGGAATCAACCGTGTAAAACTTTACACAATATCTGGCGTGCAGTTGTTAAATTCTATATACAATAACGAATCTAAAGTAGAAATTCCAACATCGCAATTTAAGCAGGGAATTTATCTATTCGTAATTGAAAATATGGGAAGCACAGAAACGCGCAAACTGATAAAACGCTAAGTGTGGAATTGCTACTGGCGTTTCGGAGAGTTGAGTTAGGTGATGCGACAAGCTTGACGGGCAGTAGTTAGTTGCACCAAGCCTTTCACAAACTAACTACTAACCATTTCTCCGGACTATGCTTGGATGATTTAGTCAGCCCACTAATGCTGGCTGATTAAGTGTCCGGAATTTACAAGAATACTTTTTTCGGAGCGAACGAGATGCAATGCGAGGCGCACTAGGTGAAAATTATGAAACATACACACAGTATTTTGAATAATTTTAATCCGCAATGCAACGAAGCAGTGCGCTCGTGTAGCCCAAAATTTACAAGAATA